>CAZCHW010000149.1:0-5586 GCA_964498375.1 uncultured Syntrophomonadaceae bacterium
ATTTGAACTGGTAACCGGCAGTGATATGACTATGACTTCAGCCCTTGAAATAGCGATCAACGAGCATCGCTGGGTAGTGGTAACCGGATGGACACCGCACTGGAAATTTGCCCGCTGGGATTTAAAATATCTTGATGATCCGGAAAAGGTCTTTGGAGAAAGTGAATATATCGGTACTGTAGTTCGCCAGGGGCTTAGCGTTGATCTGCCCGAGGTTTATCATTTCCTGAATAACTTTTACTGGTCAGCTGAAGATATGAATCAGGTAATGTACTGGTTTACCCATGAGAGCATGAGCCCGGCGGATGCAGCAAGTCGTTGGATTAATGAAAACGAAAATCTCGTTATGCAATGGTTACCTGATTAAGTTTTCTGATCTGAAGAGGTTGAATATGGCTACAGGTAGTCTGATCAGTCGATTAAAAGTTGGCGAAGGGACCCAGTTTAACCTGTGGTTTATCTTGTCGATCGTTATCACAATATTTTTAATCGTTCTGTTAGCCTGGCACCTGATTTATTCAAATCAGATGGTCGAGTCTTTCGAGCTTCAAGAGTTGGCTCTGCAGAAGCTCGCCGGTGATTTGCAGCGGTACACAAAAAGCCTGGAGATGGCAGCCAATATGGCTGCAGCTTCAGGCGATTTAAAATGGGAGATAGAATACCGCGATTATCGGACCAGGCTTGATGATGTGTTTACCACCATCCCGGAACTGGTCGAATCGCCCGAAGCCCTGATCGAAATTGAAAATATAAAGGGATACCGTCTCGAAATTGATGAAATAGAAAACCAGGTTCTTAATCTTGTCGCACGGGGTGACCGGCGCGGTGCTTCTGATTTACTGGCCGGCTGGATTTATACCAGGAGCCAGTTAAACCTGATTGTGTCTACAGAAAATCTGGCCGGTATTATGCACAGTCAGATTCGGGAGCGGGTTGATCATGAAAAAAGGTTAACCTCTGCCCTGCTAATTGTTCTTTCAGTCTGCCTTGTCGTCCTGGTGATAACCTGGATGGTAACGATTACGATCTGGCGGGCTAATGTCAAGAAAAAGAAGGAAAAGGATGAAGAAGTCTTTTACTTAAGCTACCATGATTCATTAACCGGACTTTATAACCGGGCGTTTCTTGATCAGGAAATGGCAAAGATTGATGACGAGCAGCACCTGCCGATCAGTATTATTATGCTTGACTTTAACAGTTTGAAGCTGGTAAACGATACTTATGGCCACGAAGCCGGTGATGCAGTCTTAAAAAGCGGGGCAAATTTTCTGAGAAATGCGACCAGGGGAAATGATATTTTGGCTCGCCTCGGGGGGGATGAGTTTATCATCCTTTTACCGAACACATCGCATAGCTCTGCCCAGGCAATCAGTGAAAGAATTATAGCTGAGTGCCGTAAAACCTATGGAGATGCTTTGCCTGTCTCAATGGCGATGGGCCTGGCGACCAAAGAATATGCCGGGGAAGATCTGCAGCGATATTTGAAAGCCGCTGAGGATAATATGTATAACCACAAGCTCAGTGAAAGCACCAATGCAAAAAATGCTACCTTGAAAGCCTTTATGAATGCCCTGGCCGAAAAGAGCAGGGAAGACGATCTGCACACCGGGCGCATGCAGGTTTTGGCACTTTCAATTGGCGAGGCTCTTGATCTACCCTCATCGGAACTTGAGCGTCTGGCTTTATTGGCTCGTTTTCACGATATTGGAATGGTTAATCTGCCCGGGCACTATCTTTCCCGGGAAGGCAGCCTGACCTCTGAAGAATGGGAAGATGTGATCAAACACCCGGAAATCGGCTACCGGATTGTTCGTTCCACAAAAGAATATGCTCATATTGCCCGGGAAATACTCTATCATCACGAGGCGTGGGATGGCTCTGGTTATCCTGAGCAGCTCAAAGGGGAGAAAATCCCTTTGTTGGCCAGAATTGCGTCTATTGCTGATGCTGTTGAAGTGATGAGCAGCGGTCGGCCCTATAAGCTGGCTATGTCAATTGCAGAGATAATAGCCGAGCTGGAAAAGTGTGCCGGCAGCCAGTTTGATCCTGCCCTGGTCCGGATTATGCTCAATATATTAAAGAATCAGCCCGACCTGTTTGAAGATATGGCAATCAGTTAAAATCGTTAATTGGCTTGCGGTCCGCGAAAGTTGGCTTCCCGCCAGTCTGCGGGCCAGATTATCTGTGATTTGCCTTCATAGTACTGCACCACCGGAAAAATAAAATAACCTTCCCCGACGACAGGATCGGGAATTGAGTCTGGAGTATAGGCATACTCATCCATAATGATCCCGTTGGTATAAGTTATTTCCCCTGACCAGAGATTCGTTTTGCCAAATTCATATAAGCTTTCCCTGGAAATTTCGCCATATTCCTGCAGGGTCTCAAGGGCGATTTTAATAAAAAAGTGGGTTAAATCGTAAGTTAGTCCGGCAGCAGATGCACTGGGTCTGAAGCCATATTTTGTCTCAAAGTCAGCACTGAAGATCAGCGCTTCATTTTTTGTCCATTGAGGGATCTGGTCAAGAATATAATTGCTGTCAGTTCCCATCAATTCATACCACTCGCCTATCCAGCCTAGACCATCGGCGATAATTAGTGTGCGGGAATCCTGTCTGCGTAATTCACTGAGAAAAGCTTGTAAAGAAGGGGCAGCGCTGGCGGTACCGGCTATGACGGAAGCGTTTAGTGAGAGCAGACGGTTGACCAGGAATGATAAATCAGTATGTCCGAGTGGAAAGTATTCTTCCCCGGCAATTTCCCAGCCTGCAGCTTCAAAGTCGTTTTTTATCGCCCTGGCAAAACTGCGTCCCCACTCTGAGTCTTCTCCGTAAATAGCGACTCTTTTATTCGGTGGAAGCCAGTATCCAAGTGCAGTCGCTTCTTCAAGAGCAGCGACATAAGCATGGGTCAGCTTGCCTGGTGAGGGCCAGCTTTTTGCCATGAAATAACTGTAATAATCAGGATCAAAAGCGAATTTTTCATTAATAATATCTGTGCCGCCGAAGCCGAAAAAATGCGGTAGTTTATGTCTGGCGGCAACATCCATGGCAGCTACAGCTACATTACTGTGCCAGTTTAGAATACAGGCGTCGATCTGTTCTTCAGCAGCGGCTTTTTCATAAGCCAGTGTTGCTCTTTCCGCATCAGATTGTGAATCGATCCAGACCAGTTCAACCTGATAATCGTTAATCTGGTAGTCAACGCTTTCAAAAGCCAGCTCGACTGCGCCCCGGATCTCCATTCCGGTTGAGGCTGCCCGTCCGCTAAAGGGTCCCAGAATACCTACTTTCAGGGTTTTTATTTTATCAGGCTCTAGATTGGCAGTGCTACAGCCAAACTGGGCCAGGCTGAGAGCGAGAACCAAAAATAAACCTAAGGCTAAATTGAACTTTTGCATCAGCAACGGTTACTCCTTCTATTCACAATTATGATCATTTTACCATAAGAATACCGGACTATGGCAGAATATATTATCGTAATGTCAATTATTGCTAAATAGAAATAATTGCCTGTAGAATGTTTAAACTCAACTTCAATCTTTAAGTTTTTACTTCATCGGGTATAATAGTAGTTGTGGTTTCAGGAGGTGTCCCAGTTGTTCTGGCAAATAATCTTCAGTACTCTTGGTGGGTTAGGCTTATTTTTGTTTGGGATTCAAATTATGGCCTCGGGAATGCAAAAGGCTGCTGGTGACCGCTTCAGGCGCATCCTGGAGATGTTGACCAACAAACCGGTGCTCGGGGCATTGACCGGTATTGTCGTAACGTTGCTGGTGCAAAGCAGCAGCACAGTTTCGGTTATGGTTGTCGGTTTTGCCAACGCCGGGCTGATGAATTTATCACAGGCAATCAGCATTATTATCGGCGCTAATATTGGGACGACAATAACGGCTCAGATAGTATCTTTTAAAATAGGCGTAATTATTTTTCCGGCAATTGGGGTCGGATCCCTGCTTAACTTTTTTGGGCGCCGGCGAACACATCGCTATTTCGGTCAAATAATTCTTGGTTTTGGTTTGTTATTTCTTGGTATGACGACAATGTCCGAAGGATTGAGCCCACTAAGAGAACTTGAAGCATTTCACAATATGTTAATGCAGTTTAGCGCATATCCTTTACTCGGTATTCTCTGTGGGGCTGTGTTTACCGCCTTAATTCAAAGTAGCAGCGCTGCCACAGGTGTAATTATTGCCCTGACGTTACAGGATTTAATTCCCTTTCATTCTGCCGTGCCCCTGGTTTTGGGTACCAATATTGGAACCAGTATCACTGCAATTCTGGCTGGAATAGGCGCAAATGTAGCAGCGAAACGGGCTGCGGTAGCTCACGTTTTGTTTAATGTCTGTGGGGTATTTTTGGCCTTGATATTACTTGGTCCATTTACTGACTTGATGCTCCAAACTGCTGATACAGTGCCGCGCCAGGTAGCCAATACCCACACTGCCTTCAACCTTTTCGGCACAGTCGTCTTTATTATCTTTATCAAACAGTTTTCTGCCCTGGTTTGCCGTATAGTGCCCGGGGATGATTCCAAGATCGACTTTGGACCCAAATTTTTAGATCCAAGAATTCTTAAGACCCCGGCAGCAGCTATTGGTGGGGTCAAGAAAGAGCTGCTGCGCATGGCGGTAATTTCCCGCGAAATGCTGGGTGAAGCCATGCAGGTTTTCCTTAAAGGTGATTTAAAAAAGGTCCAGCATATTGAACAGATGGAAGAGCTGATCAATGACCTGGAAAAGGAAATCAATGTTTATCTGGCCGACTTGTCTCAGCATTCGATGACCCGTGAACAGTCAAAAATGATTGGTAGCCTGATGTCTGCAGCTAATGATCTGGAAAGGATCGGTGATCACGCCGAGAACATCCTGCGCCTCTCGGAAGAAACTATCGACGAAAGGTTGCCGGTTTCTAATGCAGCTATGGAGGAGATTACTGAGTATTACAATAAAGTTGATTCAATGCTGGAGAGGGCAACACTGGCTCTCGAAAAAGAGGATTTCGAATTGGCCCGCCAGGTTGTTGCCGATGACGATATTGTAGATGAACAGGAAAAAGTTTTGCGCCATGAGCATATTGGAAGGATTAACGCTAAAAAATGTTACCCTGCTGCCGGGGTGATTTACCTGGATATGCTGAGTAATCTTGAAAGAGTGGCCGATCACGCCACCAAGATTGCTCTGATGGTCCTGGATCGGTAATTATTCAAGTGGGGAAAAATAAATATGCAGGAGAAGAGATAGATAAAAGCGTATGTAGACTATATAGACATCGATATCTTTATATAATATAGTGATCATATACCTGTATTTAGGAGCGATATTTAAATTGGCCATTTATGTAGATCGAAAGGATATCAGGTTTTATCCTGATTCGAAAAGGGTTATAGCCCGTTTTTTTATGCCAGGCGGCGAAGAAAGAGCAATGCAGATCATTAAAAAGGTCCTCAGCCTGTCTGAAAATGAAGCCAGGATTACCTTGAATCAGGTTTTAGCGAACTTTTCCCAGAGGCACCGTAATATATCAAAGGTGTTTCGTAAGCATTTTAACAATGTAAAAAGTCTGATTGAAAAGCTTGATTTAGAAC
>CAZCHW010000150.1:0-5585 GCA_964498375.1 uncultured Syntrophomonadaceae bacterium
CCAGAAACTGGCCGGTTAAGCCCGGCTGACCTTAAACCAAGTGGAGAAAGGAGAGTTTGAGATTATGAAAAGCAGTTATAAAGAACAGGGTTCAAACTTCCTGCAGGTACTCTCCGACGACCAGTGCCGAAGACTTATTGGTGCCGCAATGGAAGTCCTTGAAAGAACCGGGGTTGTCTATTTAGATGATGAAGCGGTTGACAGAATGAAAAAAGCCGGTTGTTACGTTGACGGTAAAAGGGTGCGCATTCCTTTTAAGTTGGTGGAAAAGGCGCTTAATTCTGTGCCGCGCAAGGTTTCGCTCTGTAACAGCAGGACCGGTAAGCGGGTTATGGAAATGGAAGGCGGAAATGCCTATTTTGGCACTGGTTCCGATACTCCGAACTTTATCGACCCCTATACCCAGGAGAGAATAAAAGCCAGCCGTAAAACAGTGCAGATGGCGACAAAGGTAATTGACGCCCTGCCAAACCTTGATTTTGTTATGTCACTCGGTATCGTCCAGGATGTCCACCAGCTGGTTTACGACCGCTACCAGTTTGAAGCGATGGTCTTGAATACTTCCAAGCCTATTGTTATTACTGCCATTGACGAACCGGGATATTCTGATATTATACAAATGTGTGAAATAATTGCCGGCGGAGAGGAAGAACTGAGAAAGAACCCCTTCCTGACCCTTTATGCCGAGCCGATTTCACCTTTGCAGCATCCGAATGATTCGGCCCGCAAACTAATGCTGGCCGCCAAGAAAGGGTTGCCGGTTGTCTATACTCCCTGCATTATGGCCGGGGGAACTGTTCCTGCAACCCTGGCCGGAGCAATGACAAATGGTTTGGCTGAAAGCCTCAGCGGACTGGTTCTTAACCAGGTTACCTCTGAAGGCAGCCCCTTCATTATGGGCGGGGTATTCACAGTAATGGATATGCAGACAACCATCTTTGCCTACGGTTCGCCGGAATTCGATTTGATGATGGCAGCCCTGGCCGACATTTCGAACTATCTTGATCTGCCGATGTTCGGTACCTGTGGCTGCACCGATTCAAAGGTAGTTGATGAGCAGGCTTTAATTGAAGGGGCAATGTCAATTCTTCTGACAGCCCAGGGTGGAGCGAACCTGAACCATGATGTTGGGTACATCGAGCATGGCAACACCGCCTCGCTGGAATACCTGACTATCTGCGATGACATGATCGGTATGGCACGGAAGATTGTCAGCGGCATTGAAGTGAGCAAAGAGACGCTTGCCCTGGATGTTATTGATAAAGTCGGGCCGGGTGGCCACTTCCTCGGGGAAGAGCATACCATGGAGCACTTCAGGAAAGAAACCTGGTATCCTCGTCTTTTCGAAAGGCAGATTTATGAAAACTGGGCTGCCGGCGGCTTTAAGACCCTATTTGATAAAGCTAATGAAAAGGTCATTGATATCCTGGAGAATTACGAGCCGGAACCTCTGCCAAAAGATGTTCAGCAGAAGATCAAGGATATTATTGCCAATGCTGAATCGAAGTTGAATAAGTAAATTAACAAAAATGGTGGTGGAAAGTGTATATGGCCAATCTTGCACTGGGGATCGATACCGGAGGAACATTCACTGACGGGGTAATATTCGATCTGGATCAGAAAACAGTCGAAGCAAAAACCAAGGTAGAAACGACCAGGCACAATTTAACCCTGGCCATAAACCGCTGTATTGACAACCTGGTTTACGAGCTTGAGAAAAAGCCAGGCAACCAGGTAGATTTACAACAAATCAGGATGGTTTCGCTATCCACCACCCTGGCAACGAATGCAATTGTCGAAGGACAGGGTGCCGAGGTAGGCCTGATTCAAATCGGGTTTGAACCCCGCCAGGGCCTACCGACGCCCCATTACGCAGTGGTGCAGGGCGGCTGCACCATTAAAGGCCGGATCCGTGAGGAGCTGGATCCGGAAGCCGTCAAAAAAGCTGTTATGGCTATTAAAGACCAGGTCGACGCTTTTGCTGTTTCCGGTTATTTAAGTATCAGAAATCCTGTTCAGGAACTGCAGGTAATCGACCTGATCCGCAAACTAACCGGTTATCCGGTGGTTGCGGCGCATCAGCTCAGTTCCGATCTCGGGATGCACGAAAGAACTGTAACTGCAGTATTGAACGCCCGGTTAATGCCCCTGATTACGAATCTGATCGATTCTGTAAAAGAAGGAATGGAACGGCTTGGCATTAAAGCTCCGCTGATGGTTGTCCGTGGAGATGGAAGTTTAATCAGTGAAAGTAAAGCCCGTGAAAAACCGATTGAAACGATCCTGTCCGGACCGGCTGCCAGTATCATTGGCGCGCTGACATTAACCGGGATCAAAGAAGGGATTGTCATCGACATGGGCGGTACTACTACCGATGTGGCAGTGTTACGTGACAGCAGGCCCTCGCTCAATGTCGACGGCGCCGAGGTAGGCGGCTGGTTGACCAGGGTAAAAGCGGCCCAGATTACCACAATTGGCCTGGGTGGAGACAGTCTGGTTCAGGTTTCCCGCAATGCTCAGTTATCTGTCGGGCCGCAAAGAGTCTTTCCGCTCTCCTGGATCGCTACTCAGCATCCTTACCTGGCTGATGAACTGGAAGAGATTGATTTGATCGATTATGCAGCTATGGATACTCAGCCGACAACAATATTGGCTTTTATCCGGGATCCATTGAACTTGAAACTTACCGATACTGAACAACAGATTATCGAGTTAATCAGGGAAAAACCGCATACCCTGCATTACATCAGCAGAAAACTGCATAAAGAAATTGATCTGTTACCCTGGCGTAGATTGGTCAGTGTTGCTTCAGTGCATCGGGCGTCACTTACCCCGACCGATATCCTCCACGTCAATGATAAACTGGATTTGTGGGATAAACGGGCGGCTCGTCTGGGCGTAAAAATGTTAGCCAAGCGATACGGGGTGACAGAAGAAAAATTTGTTACGGTCGTAATGGAAGAGATCCTCTATAAGTTAGCGGCGCTAACCCTTGATCGCCTGCTGTCCGAAGAGGGAGCCGATTTTTCGCTGGTCAGTGAAGCAAGTGGAAACTATCTGCTGAAAAAAGCTCTGGCCGGCGGTAAACAAAGCGATAATGTCCAGGTGCACTTTTCCACAGCCCTGGAACATCCGATGGTAGCTGTTGGCGCGCCGGTGGAAGCATATTTCCCCGAGCTGGCCGACAGATTGCAGGCCCGGCTTCACCTTCCACAGTATGCCGACGTAGCTAACGCAGTCGGTACGGTAAGCGGGAAAGCAGTAGAGAGAGCATCAATCCTGATTAAACCCGGTGAAGGCGGCGGGTTTCTGGTTCACTTGCCCAACCGGAGGGAATTCTTCATGATTTTTGAAGAAGCGATTGAATTTGCCGTCAGGGAAGGCAAAAAGTATGTTTACGGGCAGGCCGAAGAGACCGGCGCTGTAAACATTGAAACCTTGATTGATCGGCAGGATCGTTACAGCAGACTGGTTGGGGCCACAGAAGAAAATGAAGCAGACCAACGCATTTTTATTGAAAGTGTGATTGAAATTTCTGCTGTTGGCAGGCCCTGGAGCTGATGACTTTTTAATTGGGATTGTATATTATATAAATAAATACTTAATTCACAAGGAGGTTTGGTTATCGGTCGATAGAGACCGGTAGAAAAACACAATGATTATCATCGGAGAACTGATTAACTCAACCCGTAAGGCGATTAAGAAAGCAATTGATGAGCAGGATGTAGCATTCCTGCAGGAACTGGCCAAGAAACAGGAAGACGCGGGCGCTGATTTTATTGATGTGAACGCAGGCGCCTATGTGCATGACGAGGCAAAACACCTGGTCTGGCTGGTTGAAAAAGTTCAGGAAGTTGTTTCAAAACCTCTCGCCCTTGACAGCCCCGATCCTAAAGCACTTGAAGCAGCCCTTAAAGTTCACAAGGGTGTACCGATGATCAACTCAATCAGTCTTGAAAAAGAGCGTTACAATGTAATTGTTCCCCTGGTCAAAGAGTCAGGTTCTGAAGTAGTAGGGCTCTGCATGAGTGATGAGGGAATGCCCGAAACCGCTGATGACCGGGTAGAGGTGGCGAAGCAATTACTTGCCGATCTCGACAGGGATGGAATTGATCTGACCAAGGTATTTCTTGACCCCTTGATCAAACCGGTTAGTGTTAACGGAGAATACGGCCCCCAGGCGCTTGAAGCGATTGAAATGATCAAAAATCTTGAGTCAGGTTGTCATATTACCAGCGGATTGAGCAACATTTCCTTTGGCCTGCCGAACCGGGCACTATTGAACCAGGCCTTTATTGTGCTGGCTATGGGCCGCGGAATGGACTCGGCAATTGTTGACCCGCTTGACAAGAAGAAGATGAGTCTGGTTAAGGCTACCGAAGTAATCCTGAACAAGGATCCCTATGCTATGAACTACCTGAAAGCGATGCGCGCCGGAATGCTGGTCTAAGACTGAAAAGCTTGAAAATCGCGTCTTTAAGGAAGGATGATTATAATGATCAAGCGCGAAATTAAAGCAATCGATTATCTTGAGCAAGACGAACTGGAAAAGATTCATCAGGCCAGCTTGTCTGTTCTCGAAAAGAACGGTGTTGAGTTTTATTCTCAGGAAGCACGGGATATCTTAAAGAAACATGGGGCTAAAGTAGAGGGTGAAAAGGTTTTTTTCCCGCCCGAGCTGGTGATGGAAATGGTTGCCCAGGCTCCGTCGGAGTTTACCCTTCATGCCAGGAATCCTGAAAAAAACGTGGTTATCGGCGGGGATTATACCGTTCACGCCCCCGGCTACGGATCGCCTTATGTTATGGATTATGCCCAGAATGCGCGACGCAACGCTACATATGATGACTATGTTGCGTTTACCAAACTGTCCGGTTACAGTGAACATATTGATGTAGTTGGTGGTGTGCTGGTCGAGCCGAATGATGTAACTGACCACCTGCGACATGCGAAAATGTTTGAAGCGGCAGTTAAATATACTGATAAATGCCTGATGGGCAGCGCCATGGGCGGGAAAAAGGCCCAGGAAACAGTAGAAATGGCGTCAATTATTTATGGGGGGATGGAACAGGTCAGGCAAAACCCGGCCCTGATCTCGCTGATTAATACCAACAGCCCCCTTGAATTCGATGCCAGAATGCTCGAAGCCCTGATGGTCTATGCCCGCAATAAGCAGCCGGTTATCATAGCCGCCCTGGCTATGACCGGCACTACTTCACCGGTTACCCTGGCCGGCTCGCTGGTGCAGCAATGCGCCGAGATCCTCTCTGGTATAGTATTTGCCCAGATGGTTAACCCGGGGACTCCGGTAGTCTTCGGCTCGGCATCCAGTATAGTCGATCTGCGGACCGGCAACCTGGCCATTGGCAGTCCGGAATCGGTAAAAATGTTCTCAGTGATTGCCCAGCTGGCTCGTTTCTACGATGTTCCCTCCAGGGGCGGCGGAGCCCTGACCGACGCGATAATTTCTGATAACCAGAGCGGTTTTGAATCAATGATGGTGATCATGAATACCGTTCTTTCGGGAACTAATTTTATTCTTCACTCGGCCGGCTTACTGGAAAACTACATGACCATGTCTTATG
>CAZCHW010000151.1:0-5565 GCA_964498375.1 uncultured Syntrophomonadaceae bacterium
TGTCCCTGCAGCGAAGGGTGTCCGTCCTGTGTTGGTCCGGCAGATCAAGGCGGATAACCGGTAAAGCAGGCGGCCCTTGATCTGCTCGGAGTACTTTTGCTATGAAAGGTAATTTAAAAAAACGACTCGGCGAATTAAGACGTACCGGCGAGCTGCAAACAGGAAGACAGCTGGCCGATAAAATACAGCAGTCCGCCAACGATACCCTGTTCCCCGGGGAAAGCCGGATTGAAGAAACTGCTTTCGGTCCCTGCTATCTGCGTGAACTACTCTTCCCCCTGAATCACCGTCATGGAAACAGCATCCTGCAGGGCTTTTTAGGTTGCCGCCCTGCTGATTTAACCCTTCCTGCCGGCGAGGATTGCAGCACCGGTTTTAATCCTCGCCGGGCAATCTTTGTTGATCTGGAAACTACTGGTTTATCAGGCGGAACCGGCACCTGGGCTTTTCTGATCGGTCTGGGGCGATTGGAGCAGGACAGTTTTCTGCTACGCCAGTATTTTTTACGTCGACCGGCTGAGGAGCGTTCCATTCTCAGTCACTTTGCTGATGAGGCAGAAAAATACCCGATCATGGTAAGCTTTAATGGCAGGCTTTTTGACCTGCCTTTGATTCAAACCCGCCAGATTTTAAGTGGAGTCCGACAGACAAACCCGGACATGCATCTGGACTTACTACACTGTGCCCGCCGGATCTGGAAAAAACGTCTCGCTTCACGTTCATTGCGTTCAATTGAGGAAAATATTCTCGGATTGCATCGCACCGGTGATATTCCAGGATATGAAATTCCTGCTGTCTATTTCGATTACCTGCGCCGGGGAGAAACAGAACGTTTAAAGCAAGTTTTCAACCATAACGTGCTTGATATATTATCAATGGTCACCTTGCTGGAAAAAATATCCTGTCTCGGAGCAGGCCGGGATATCGAGCATCCGGCTGAAGCGCTTGCCCTGGGCAAGCTTTGTTTGGATAGCGGTCGAATTGACGATGGTTTGCTTCTGCTCGGCAGAGCCGCTGAAAGCAATATTGCCGATCTGGCTGCAGAAGCGGCGCTTGAACTCTCCTATTTCCATAAGCGACAGGGCAACTGGACTGATGCAGTATGTATATGGCACAATCTTACGGAATATGACAACATGGCCAGCCCGACTGCCCTGGTCGAGCTGGCCATGTACTATGAGCACCGGATCAAGGATTACGACCGGGCTCTGCACTATACAAAAAAGAATATTGCTCAGCTTTCTGCCCGAAACGCTTTCTCCATCTCTGGAATTCTAAGTAGCGATGCGCTGCAGCATCGTTGCAGTCGGTTGCAAAGGAAAATCGAACGGCATAACACTACTCTCGACCAGCCTTTAGAGAGAAGCTAAAAAAGAACCAACCAGGGGGTAGAGCTTTTCTGTTTCCAGCAGAAAAGCATCGTGCCCGTAGCTGGAAGATATTTCATGATATGATACAGGCCGAAAATTTGCTGCCGCAGCCCTGGCCAGTTCGCGTGCTGTTGAAGGCGGGTAGAGCCAGTCTGATTTAAAAGCAATAATTTGCAACCGTGCTCCCAGGGAAGAAAAAGCAGTGGTTAGATCGCCGTCCCCATAGGCCGCTGCATCGAAATAATCCATCGCCCTGGTCAAAAAGAGGTAACTGTTGGCATCAAAACGCTGCACAAAAGCCCTGCCCTGGTGCTCCAGATAACTTTCCACAGAGAATTCCCCATTTAAGCGAAAACCCGGCCCACTGCCAACCTGATAACGGCGACCAAACTTACCTTCCATGGACTCGTATGAAAGGTAGGTAATGTGGCCGAGCATCCGGGCCAGCTCGAGTCCCCCGTCCGGGTGAGGGCCGCTGTAATACTGCCCGTCATTGAAATGGGGGTCATTGAATATTGCCTGGCGCCCCACTGCATTAAAAGCCAACCCCTGAGCGCCAAGACGGGCTGAGGAGGCAAGAACTATTGCAGCCCTGGTTCGTTCGGGATAGCGGAGCGCCCAGGCCAAAGCCTGCTGCCCCCCAAGTGAACCTCCGACTAAAGCCAGCAGCTGATCCAATCCGAGATAATCCTGCAAACGCACCTGCAGCCTGACAATATCATCAAGGGTGATAACTGGAAAGTCGAGTCCGTAAGGTTTACCGGTCAGCAAATTAATAGACCAGGGGCCGGTGGTTCCGTAACAGCTTCCTAAAATATTTGCGCAGACAATATAGTAATAGTTGGTGTCAAATAATTTGCCGGGCCCGATTGCACTATCCCACCAGCCAGGACGATCACTGCGCCAGGGCCGGTTATCTTCAGCCCAGCCAGCATCCCAACCGGCAGCATGAGCATCTCCGGTCAAAGCATGCAAAATAAAAATGGCATTGTCTTTTTTGCGGCTCAGCTGCCCGTATGTTTCATATTCTACAGTTACCGGAGCAATTTCGGCTCCGCAGTCTAGGGGCAGGGGGTGATCATAATCGGCAAGCACTACCCGTTGAGGCCTGGTCCATCCGACTGAAAAGGGCGAATCTGCAGGATCGTAACCACTCTTTCTTTCCTGGCAAGCATTCAGGGGATCGGTCACGTCAATTACCTCCCCCCGCCGGCTTCAGCTTGACTAATCTCCAGGGCCTGGTGCAAATCATTTTTTAGATCATTGAGGTCTTCCAACCCTACGGAAAGACGGAGATAATCTTCAGTTACCCCGGTTAGGATCCGCTCTTCTGGAGTTAATTGCCGATGTGTAGTCGATGCTGGATGAATGATCAATGTCTTGGCATCGCCGATATTAGCCAGGTGCGAAACCAGTTTCAGTGAATTAATCAGGCTCATCCCTGCTTTCAGCCCGCCTTTTACTCCAAACCCGATTATTGCTCCGGCACCAAGGGGTGATTGTTCTTTAAGGTTGTAGTAGTCGGGATGCCCGGGCAGCCCCGGGTAGTTAACCCAGGAGATTGCCGGGTGATTTGCGAGCCAACCTGCCAGGGCCAGCGCATTATCACAGTGCCTGGCCATTCTCAGGGGAAGAGTTTCCAGCCCCTGCAGAAAAAGAAAAGCATTAAAAGGTGCCAGACACGGACCTAGATCGCGCAGTAACTGAACTCTGGCCCTGGTAATATAAGCAGTTCCTCCTTCACTGGAAGAACCGAATTTTTCCCAGTAAGAAATACCGTGGTAGGTGGGATCAGGTTCTGTCAGTCCCGGGAAAAGTCCACTGTTCCAGTCGAAATTGCCTTTTTCAATAATCGCCCCGCCAATCGCCGTTCCATGCCCACCGATAAATTTGGTTAGTGAATGAACAACAATATCTGCACCATACTCAAAAGGCCGCAAGAGGTAGGGAGTAGTAACGGTATTGTCCACAACCAGGGGGAGTGAGTGGTTGTGTGCCAGTTTAGCTATTTCTTCGATCCGGGCCAGCCTGTTTTTAGGGTTCCCAACCGTTTCTAAAAATATTGCTCTGGTATTTTTATCGATTAATGCTTCAAAAGATGCCGGCTCTGTAGGGTCGGCAAAAGATACGTTAATACCAAACCGGTTTAGGGTGTAAGCAAAGAGGTTGTAAGTGCCTCCGTAAAGGTGACTGCTGCTGATAATATTCTGCCCGGCAGAAACCAGGTTTAAGATTGAGAGCGTGATGGCAGCCTGCCCGGAAGACAGTGCCAGGGCTGCTGAGCCGCCTTCCAGGGCAGCTAACCGCTTTTCAAGAGTATCAACAGTCGGATTCATGATCCGTGAGTATATATTGCCAGGCTGCTCGAGGTTAAAAAGCGCAGCAGCATGTTCAACTGAATCAAACTGGTAAGATGTGGTCTGGTAAATTGGAACAGCGCGCGATCCTGTGGTCGGATCCGGCCGTTGTCCGGCATGCAAAGAGAGGGTGGAAAAATTACTAGTCATTATATGGCCTCCTTATTCTGTTTTTCATACCTGTTGATTACTGAACAGATAAGGAAGGCATCGCCGACAAACCGCCTCGTTTTGAGCAGAGGTAGAGAAAAGCAGCAGGCTGCTGAAAAAACTGTCCGGATTCCAATTTGACTGAGGCAGAAAGTTGAATTAAACCTGCTTCGGGCTGCACCTGCATCCCTCCAATATGATAGTTTTCCTATCTATATTATAGTAATAGTGTTGTTAATTTTATAGCCCCCATGGCGTTCTGTCAAGACCCGAGGGAAAATTCCTGTAACGGTTAATACTTTTGCAGGACTTTAAATTTTGTTGAGGTATCAGACTGCACTATCCAAATCTTCCATCTCGCGGCGGTCGGAAGTACTGCCAAACAGCAAAGCAAGTAGCAAGGCCGTTAAAACCAGGCCACCAGCCAGGTAAGCAGCCGGGACAATCCGGTCTAACAGCAGGTTTAATAGTCCGCCCGCTGCAAGGGCGGTTATCAGCATTATTCCAGCCGATTTAAACATATCTTTAATACCCATCTCTCTGACCAAAACGGTAAAAGTTGCCGCGCAGGGAAAATAGGCAGCTAAAACCACGGCACCGATCACAAACTGGCGGGCATCAAGACCAAGCGGAACTAGCATTGCCACTGCCACATCTTTTCGCAAGAATCCGATTAACAGGGTTGAAACCGCTTCACCAGGCAAATCGAGCAGCCCGGTTACGACAGGTGTAAAAATCAGACCAAGGTAATCTACAATACCGCTGGTGTAGAAGATATTGACCAGCAGAATTCCGCCAAGAATGTAAGGCGTGGCATGAACTACCAATCCCTTAAGACGCATACTCAGTTTTTTCATCTGAGCCTTTAGACTGGGAATACGGTAAGGGGGAATTTCTACCACCATTGATGGTGTGTAACCGGGCATGACCCGGTCGATAATCAGGCCAAGAACAACCCAGATAAAAAAGAGGGAGGCAAAAACCACGGCAAGGTAAGCTGCGCCAAAACGTCCAACCAGCCCAATTATCATTGCCAGTTGGGCCATGCATGGCACTGCTACCGCCATCAGGGTACAGACAATAAATTTTTCCCGCCTGCTTTCCAGATTTCTTGTCGCCAGGGCGGCCGGTACATTACAGCCAAAACCCAGGACCATTGGAATGATTGAATAGCCGTGCAGACCAACCCGGTGCAGGGCCCGATCAACCATAACGGCAAGGCGGGGCAGATACCCCGAGTCTTCAAGGAATCCAAGCACAAGATAAAAAACTGTTAAGAAGGGCAAAACCACACCAAATTCAACAAAAACCCCGGTTGTTAAGACCCCCAGAGACTCTTCAAATTCTATCGCTCCGTTGAACATCCTGCCGATCAGGATGTCGTGCAGAAAACCTTCTCCGCCAAGCAAATTGCTCAGTAACATCAGCACCGGCTCATAAAGAGCAGTAAATATATATGTTTCAATTAACCCGGCCAAGAATTCTCCAAAACCAATCACCAACTGAAAGGAAAGAAAAAGGGCAGCCGCAGCAATAGGCAAGCCGGTTAATGGCTTCAGACTAGCATCCTGCAAAGTTTCGAGCCAGCTATGATGCCGGTGTCTGATCTGCTGCACCTGGCCAACCAGCTCACCTACATAGGCCCAGCGGTCAGGTGATGTTAGCGTTTCCAGCTTACGTGTGCGCGC
>CAZCHW010000152.1:0-5553 GCA_964498375.1 uncultured Syntrophomonadaceae bacterium
TGAATTCTCACCCGCCCAGTACGAAACAGTCTGGCCAAATATTTTTGAACCGTTCGGCAGCGCCAATCCGGTTCTGGCTGAGACAAATGAAAGTTATATTTTTTATGAAAACAACGGCAACCGCGACCAGACAATCAAGCACGACTATGCCGCCCTGTTTTTTGACCAGGCCTTCAGCGGCATTGACACTTTTGTTCCCCTGGAATTCAATTATGAACCAGAACAGGTTATGGTTATTGGCTATCCGGGCATTGTACAGGATGCCAACACCATGGGTATGTGGAAAGCAGAAGGCACGTTGATCAACAAAGATACCCACTGCCTCTATTACGATGCTTACACCAGCGGTGGTAGCAGCGGCAGCCCCGTTTTCTCTTACAATGCCCAGGCCGACACATACAGGGTTGTAGCTGTTCATTCCTTCGCTTCACCCGGCAACTTCAGCGGAGGCCCTCACCTGAACGAGCTCAACCGGAACAACATAGAAAATTGGTTGAACTGGGAACCCCAGGAAACCAATAATCCTGTAACCTCCCTCACATTGAACAAAAGCAGCCTGTTCATGCAAAACGGTGACAGGGAAGCATTACTGGTTACCATTGAACCTGTTGAAGCCGACAGCACCGGGCTGAGTTGGTCAAGCAGCAATCGTTCCGTAGTCCGGGTTGATGCAAACGGCCTGGTAACGGCAACCGGACCCGGCAAAGCTGTTATCACTGTTCAAACCATCGACGGCATTAAGTCTGCCACCTGTGCCGTGACTGTAACCAACGGAGAAAACGAACCGGCGCCAGTCACAGGGTCAGCCGGTGATGTTAATGGCGACGGAACTGTCAATGTGCAGGATGTGACCCTGGTTCTGCAACATGTGCTGCTGATTGAAGAGCTTGATCAAATCAGCAGCACTTTGGCAGATGTTAATAATGACGGGGAAATTAACGTGGTTGACGTTACCCTGTTAATGCAATACGCTCTAAGCCTGATAGATCACTTTTAAAACTTAACTGCCGGAGTCCAGTACGTATTTTTGTAGATGTCGGTCAGCCGGTAGGTAACCAGACAGCTACCCTCATTGAGATAAACATTACTAACCTGAAGATCCCCTTCAACAAGCATCTGTTCCCCAAGATAGTAACTGCTGTCATATAGCTGATCGTAACTGTAAAAGTCACAGAGAAAATCGATTACATCGCCTTGCTTAATCGGTATTAAACCTTTGGCCACCGTGTCGGTCACCATTTCATAATTAATCCTCGCCCCGGCAACAGCGCCGTATGGATGATCCCTGTCGAATATTACAATAATATCAACAAGCTGACCATTGAGCAGAGCCGGAATACGGCCATTTACCGCCCAGTTTTCATTCCCCTCCTCGTAGCTTTCCAGGTAATAGGCAACAACATGATGATCGAGAGCCAGCCAGGTGCGGTCGAATTCGATCAACAGGTCTCCGTCGGCATTAAAATTATAGAGGTTGTCCAACCCCAGGTCGATATAACCGTCACCATCATCGAAGAACACATTGAGTTCAATACTCTGAATTAAATCCCACTGCTCATCGCTTAACTGCAAAACCTGTGTATTACCCTTCCGGGTCAGCTGCAGGCTGGTGGCGTCAAGATAATTGTCACGATAGTAATCAGCCCCTGACTCGATCAGGTTCTGGTCAATCCAGGAGCTCTGATCAGGAGCTATAGCCCCGGTAAAACTGCTGAAATCGGCATTTGCTAAAAAGAGATTCCAGGCCAGGGCCCACAGGTCGGATGAAGAACCGCCAGAGCTGCCGCCTGGCGTTCCAAACAATGTTCCGAGCGGATTACTGCTGCCGCTGCTGGTAATCTGCCCACCTACTACCATATTGGCAAATTTTTTGATCAGGGCAGTATACTCCTTAGACATCCCCACCCGTTCATAGATCGAAAGCATCGAGCTAAGATTTTTCAGCTGATCATAGGGAAAATAAATTGAAATGCCCTGTGCCCTGCTCATGTTAGGTGAAGTGCGGTTATAAACAATACATTCCTGCAGGGTGTTAACCAGTTGGCGCGCTTCAGCAGAATCGATGTGCATGGCCAAATCAATTAAATCTACCTGATCCAGTTTAGCGCGGTTAAATTCACGGGCATCTCCCCGGGCGTTGGAAATTACCTTGTAGTCATCATCAAGCTGCAGGTCTGCCGAGAGAGCAAATTCTTTAAAAGCATCATCTACCGTGTTGTTCAGCACTACAAGGTCCACCAGCGACAGGGTAGTTAGCTCACGGGGCACTTCACTCCGGCACTTTTCTACAAAATCATCAATAATCATTTTTCCGATCTGGGCTGTATGCATAGAAGTATCAGACGAAAGCGCAGTCAACCAGTCGGTATAGTACCAGCCGATCCCTGGCTCTGTTTCTTCCGAGGCAATCATGTAGTCAGCATGATAATTAAGCATGTAAGCCGTTTCCAGGGTAGCCATCAGACAGGCATCAAAACCGACAAAATCAAATTTTACCCCTGCACCAACAAGCGCGTTATGAATCTGGTTAATAGTCATTGACCCACTGTTTGGAAATTGTTGATCATAGCCAAAACCACTTAGCGAACCTCCACCGTGATCCCAGAAGATCAGAGCGTAACGATTTGCAGGGTATTGTTCCGCACAGTAACTGATGAAATCCTGCAGGGTTTGCGGATCAGTCATCGCCCGTCTGCCCAGGTTATCTTCAAGTAATTTTAAACCAGTGTTGGTAATCTGGTAACGCTGGTTAGTATTACTTTTGATTACACTATTGCGCCAGCGGCTGGTTCCACCGGTTTCAACAATTACATTAACCCGATCGCTGATCGTCGCATGTAGCATTTCATTTAAGTCAGCGGTGGCCATTCCGTAATTACTTTCCAAATCAGTTCCGCACATGTAAATCATAATGGTGAAGATATCGCGACCGTTGCCAAGAATTTCTGTTCTCCTGGTACGCGGCCCCATAATACCGGTGAATGGACTGATATCATTATTGTTCGGATCTCCACTAATCTCCACCGGAGTCAGTGCCCCGGCACTACTGCTTTGATCAGGAATTTGTTCGGAATCCTCAAATAAACTGCCCGCACAACTGCGCAGCAGGAAAAATGCTACAACAATAATTACTATTAACAGAAGCAGCTTGCCCAGTGAAAGGCCACACCCGCCGGGAGCCCTGTTACCCCGCGAAAGTGGTGCGTTAAAGCCGCTTCCCGGAGGCTTGCTCCCACCAAAACTGTCAGGTTGTTGCTGCAGACCGGTGCTGCCAGGCACACCGCTCCCCTGGCGACGATCATTATATGCGCCGGAATGGCCAACCGGTTTACTGCTGCCTGTCGGTTTAACCCCTGATCCCCTTTTAAATACTCCCCCACCGGAGGCACTGCCGGTAATCCTTTTTTTTCGCGATCCGCCGCCGTTTTTTCGCTCCATGTTCAAGCCCGCCTTTTTCTGGAAATATATTCAAAGCAATATTTGTATCAAATATAAACTTCTTTGGGCGTACTGTCAAAAAAAAGAAACTGCCTGATTTTGGCAGACAGTCAATTAGTTTCTATGTATAGTTTCACGGCCAGAAGTTCTAAAAGAGCTGATCAAATTCATCTATTGTTATTGCCGGTACTGTTGTAAAACTGATTCCAAGCATATTACTCATTTCAACCGAGGTTTTTACAACGCTTTTTATTTTCGGAAAATCAACTATCAGGAGCAGATCGTAGTTGCCAAGCAGGGCATAACCGGCCTTAATTTTTCCTCCGTTTTCCTGCACCAGGTTTTTTGCCTCCTCGGTTCTTTCCGGGGTGATCTCCGCCAGCGATGCAGGATGATATTTACCGCACATCAAATAGAGACTCACCTTTAAAACCTCCCCCAGGTTATTAAAAGATCCTGTACGTATAATATAGCAAATTTACAAAACTTTCAATTCATTTCTTGCCCGTTTAACCTTTAACAAGCCTGTTATTTTCCCACCGTCCTTCAAAAACTTGTCCTTCTGAATTTTTATAGATACCCTGTCCATGCCGCTTTCCTTCTTTTACTGATCCCCGGTACACAACACCTGTAAGGTACATATCCAATTTTGGCATAAAGATCTCTACCACCTGCAGACTTTAATTACCTCACTATCACAACTGTGCATCCTTCCGCTTCCTGCACTACGGCACTACTGACACTGCCGAGAAACAGCTTTTTCAGTCCACCCAAACCTCTGCTGCCCATAAAGAGCATATCAAAGCCTCCCCCGCAAGCTATGTCAACTATAGTCTGAGCCGGGTGTCCTTCCTTAAAAATTGCCTCTGCTTGAATACCTTTGCTGGCAAGGTATTCAAGCGCTTCATCCAGGACTTTTTTACTTTTCTCTTTTAAAAGGTCATTCATTTCCCGGAACTTCTCTAAGTCCTGCCTTGAAGGAGCAAGCCCTTCATCACGCGGTAGAGACGAAAAGTCAAACTTTTTATCAAAAACATGAAGCACTACAACTTCATCTGCATTACAGCCTGAAGCAATTAAAGCAGCTTGATCCATTGTCTTTTTGCTATGCTCTGACCCATCAGTGCAAACCAGAAATTTCATTTGATCATTCCTTTCGGCTTACGATGTCATGCTAAAGCTTGTTGTTTAATTATAATCTATATACAAATTATTGCAAATATTTATGGCCGGGGGAATGGGGAAAGTAGAATGCTTGGTTCACCTGTAAAAGAGTTAATTAATTCTGCAGGAATATGAAACCGGCAGAAAATAAAGTTATAGAGCCGATGATTGTAAGTAAGATATAAAACAAACAATACTTATAAGCTTTCCTTTGCAGCAAGCCAATTGCTTCCAGACTGAAAGTTGAAAAAGTAGTGAATGCGCCAAAAAAGCCAACGCCAAAACAAAGGTAGATATTGCAGGAATAAAAACTATATGTAATAGATTCATAGTAATAACTTAAAAATAGACCCAAACCGCCGGCGCCAAGTATGTTAACAATTACAATCGCTACTGGAAAATTGGACTTGCTTTTAACTTTCACTAAAATACTAAGCATATAGCGTGAAACTGCGCCTAGGCTGCCACCTAATGCGATTAATACTGTATTCAATGGAAAGGATCCTCCCACTCTTTATATTTTTTCTGAGCGCTGAGACAATTGCCAACCGCAAAACCGAGTGCAGCCATGGCCAACGCCCCAAACAAGGTTATCGATAGATATTTTAAGGCGTCGACCGCAGAGTGCAGGGCAAATATCGAAAAAGTATCTGCTGCAAAGGTAGACATGGTTGTAAAACCACCAAATAGCCCCACGCCTAAACCTAATTTTAACCATTCTGGAAGCACTTTATGAAACAACCATCCGGCTAGACATCCCAGGAAAAAGCTGCCAACCAGATTTTCTATAATCGTTGCATTGGGCATATAGTTAAAAAAAAGTTTGATGTTAAGATTATATCTCAGCAGTGTTCCCAAAGCGCCACCGATTGCAATAGCAGAAATATTATCAATTTTAGCCACTGTTTTCTCAGACCTTTCCAGTACGAGTAAAAATTTGCAATAAAAATA
>CAZCHW010000153.1:0-5545 GCA_964498375.1 uncultured Syntrophomonadaceae bacterium
GAACTATTTCACCGGCAACCGCAGATGCTGCAGCAACTGCGGGGTTGCAAAGATAAACTTCGCTTTCAGGGTGACCCATTCGCCCGACAAAGTTGCGGTTTGTGGTGGCCAAAGCCTTCTCGCCGCGAGCCAGAATACCCATGTGACCGCCCAGGCAGGGGCCGCAGGTAGGTGTGCTGACTGCAGCTTCTGCATCGATGAAAGTTGCCAGTAAACCTTCATCCATCGCCTGCCTGTAAATTTGCTGCGTTGCCGGAATAACCAGCAGGCGTACCGCCGGGTGAACCTTACGGCCGCAGATCACAGAGGCTGCAACGCGTAAATCTTCTATACGACCGTTGGTGCAGGAACCTATTACTACCTGGTTGATTTTTACCCCACCGGCTTCTGAAACGGGTTTTACGTTATCGGGGGAAGGGGGAAAGGCTATCTGCGGTTCCATTTTGCTCACATCATATTGGAATACTTTTTCATATGTAGCGTTCTTATCACTGTATACTGGGGTATAAGGTCTGGTAAAGCGACCTTCAAGGTAGTCAAAGGTAACCTGGTCGGGCTGCACGTAACCACACTTGCCTCCTGCTTCAATAGCCATATTGGCCATGGTCAGACGGCCATCCATCGATAGCTTTTCTATCGCTGATCCGGCAAATTCCATGGCCCGGTAGCGGGCGCCTTCAACCCCGATTTGGCCAATTGTGTAGAGAATCAGGTCCTTGCCGCTCACCCATTCCGGCAGCTCGCCCTGGTATTCAAACCGTAGAGTTAAGGGCACTTTAAACCAGGCTTCGCCTATTGCCATGGCAGCAGCCAGATCTGTGCTGCCAACTCCAGTGGCAAATGCACCGAGGGCCCCATAGGTGCAGGTGTGCGAGTCTGCGCCAATTATAACCATACCGGGGCCAACCAGTCCTTGTTCCGGCAGCAGGGCATGTTCGATACCCATTCGCCCAACCTCGTAATAATGTTTAATTTTATACTGCTTCGCAAAGCGACGCAGGACCATGGCCTGTTCGGCAGCGGCAATATCTTTATTGGGAGTAAAATGATCAGGGACCAGGACAATCTTATCCGGGTCAAATACCCGGTCAAGGCCAAATCGCCCGAACTCTTTGATGGCCACCGGGGCAGTGATATCATTGCCCAGGGCCAGATCGACCTTCGCATTGACCAGCTCGCCCGCCGTTACCTTTTCCAGCCCGGCATGAGCGGCAAGGATCTTTTCAATCATTGTAGAACCGGTATTTTTATCCATATTTCTCCTACTTTCATAGAAATCTTAATGATCTGTACCTCTGCGTGAACAGCAGCGCTGACCGGTTATCCTTCTCTGGTGATTTTAGAGCCGCGCAGCAGGGCGACTTTTCCGGTCCGCACTATTTCTTTAATCCCAAAATGTTCCAGTAACAACTTAATTGCTTCGAGTTTGTCATCATTCCCGGTGACTTCAATAATCATCGAATCGGGCGAAACATCAACCACCTTGCCCCGGAACGTCTCGACAATTTGCTGAATGTCGCTGCGGCTGCCCGTTTCGGCCTTTACCTTGAGCAACATCAGCTCGCGCATTACTGAAGGTTCGTTGGACAGGTTGCTAACCTTGATAACATTAACCAGCTTATGCAGCTGTTTAACCACCTGTTCAATAATTGTATCGCTTCCTTCGACGGTAATCGTCATGCGGGCGATACCGGGTGTCATGGTTTCTCCAACGGCAATATTGTCGATATTAAAACCACGGCGGCTAAAAAGGCCGGAAATTCTGGTCAGTGCCCCTGGCTTGTTTTCGACCAGGATTGCCAGGATATGTTTCATTTTAATATTCACCCCCGGTAATAATTTCATTAATTGGCCGGTTGGGCGCCACCATGGGATAAACATTCTCTTCAGGATCAACAACAAATTCTATCAAGACCGGCCCTTTTGCTGCAAAGGCTTCTTTAATCGCGGCTGTAGCTTGCTCATTGTTGGAAGCTCTTAACGCTTTCAGCCCGTATGCCTCAGCAACTTTGACAAAGTCAGGGCTGCCGCCAAGCTCGGTATGGGCGTAACGTTTATCGTAGAATATGTCCTGCCACTGGCGAACCATCCCCAGGTAACCGTTATTGAGCAGGGCAATTGTCATATCGAGCTTATTGTTGACTACTGTGGCCAGTTCCTGAATGTTCATCTGGAAACTGCCGTCACCAGTAACACAGACTACTCTGCTTCCGGGCGCTGCGTAGCGGGCGCCGATAGCAGCCGGGAAACCGTACCCCATAGTCCCCAGACCGCCCGAAGTTAGAAATGTTCCTGGCCTGCGTACGCTAAAATGCTGAGCGCACCACATCTGATGCTGCCCTACGTCGGTAGCAACAATGGTATCTTCTTCACTGAGCCGGCTCAGCTCGCGTATGACATACTGCGGTTTCAACAGACTGTCAGGACCACCTTCACCGATCGGCATCGGATATTTTTCCTGCCAGGCCCTGATTTGTTTCAGCCATTTGGATGTATTCCCAGGCTTCAGCTTGCGCAGTAATTCTTCAAGGACCAGCCGTACGTCGCCGACTATCGGGACATCAATCATAACATTTTTCCCGATTTCAGCTGGATCTATATCAATATGAATAATTTTGGCGTGCTGGGCAAATGTCTCCAGCTTGCCTGTAACCCGATCGTCAAAACGAACCCCGCAGGCAATAATCAGGTCAGTTTCAGTCAGGGCATAGTTAGCCGTTACACAGCCATGCATACCGGGCATACCTAAAAACAGTTCTCCATCACCGGGATAGGAGCCAAGGCCCATAAGCGACAGAATCACCGGTATTCTTGCTTCTTCAGCCAGCTTACGCAGTGCCTCGCCTGCATCAGCCCGAATCAATCCACCACCACCGAAGATGACCGGCCTTTTAGCATCACGTATTGCCTTAACCGCCCGGCTAACCTGGCCTGCATGGCCTTCGTAGGTCGGGTTGTAACCGGGAATATGGCATTTAACATTGTAGTTGAAAGGGGCCTCAAGGTCGAACACATCTTTGGGAATGTCGATCAGAACCGGTCCCTGCCGTCCTGTTGAAGCAATATAGAATGCCTCGGAAAGAATTTGCGGCAGCTCTTCCGCCGATTTAACCAGGTAGTTATGCTTGGTTATTGGCAGGGTGATCCCGGTTATATCGGCTTCCTGAAAGGCATCGGTTCCGATAAAATGGCTGGCTACCTGGCCGGTTATCGCTACCAGGGGAACAGAGTCCATGTAGGCGGTAGCCAGGCCGGTTACCAGGTTGGTTGCTCCTGGGCCTGAAGTAGCAAAGACAACTCCCGGCTTACCGGTAACACGGGCGTAACCGTCAGCGGCATGAACAGCAGCCTGCTCGTGCCTGGTCAACAGGTGTTTAAGATCGGCATCGTAGAGGGCATCATAAAGCGGCAGAACGGCTCCGCCGGGAAAACCAAAAACTATTTCAACCCCTTCTTCTTTCAGGGCGCTCAGGATCATCGCTGCCCCTTTAATCATTTTCTTCTTCATCTGGCATCACCTTTTTCGTTCATAAAAGAAACATCTAAAATAGCGCCACGGCCTGCCGATGATACCTGGCGGGCGTAGCGTTTCAAATACCCATGGTTAATTTTCGGTTCAGGCGCCTGCCACCCGGCTCTTCGCTTATCCAGCTCACTGGCTTCTACCAGCAGTTCGAGTGAACGGGCAGGCAGATCTATGGCAATTTGATCACCATCTTCCACAAAGGCAATCAGTCCTCCTGCTGCCGCTTCCGGAGAAACATGGCCAATTGATGCTCCCCTGGTTGCCCCGGAAAAACGTCCATCGGTTATCAGGGATACTTTTTCATCAAGCCCCATTCCGGCAAGAACCGAGGTGGGAGAAAGCATTTCCCGCATACCAGGACCGCCTCGCGGGCCTTCGTAACGGATTACAACCACACTGCCGGCTTCTATCTTGCCGCCACCGATTGCCGCCACCGCTTCTTCCTCGCTGTTGAAAACGCGGGCTGTGCCGGTAAATTGCTGCATTGATTCGGCAACAGCGCCCTGCTTGACCACTGCGCCTTCCGGAGCAAGGTTACCAAACAGAACTGCCAAACCACCTTCAGCCCGGTAAGGTTGGTCAATCGGTTTGATAACTTTTCGGTTGGTTACAGCAGCATGTTGCAGGTTTTCCCTGACGGTACAAGCCGTTGCAGTTACCAGATTTCCGTTCAGCAGACCGGCTTCTAAAAGTTCGCGCATCACCGCCGGCACCCCGCCAGCATAGTGCAGGTCTTCGATTCGATCACTACCTGCCGGGCTGAGCATACAAAGCTGCGGTGTACCTTTACTAATTTCATTTACCCGGTTGAAATCCAGTTTAATGCCCCGTTCATGAGCCAGGGCGGTCAAATGCAGCAGGGTGTTGGTTGAACAACCCAGCGCCATATCAACGGCTAAAGCGTTTTCAAAGGCTGCGGGTGAAAGAATTTGACTGGGCCGGATATCCTGCTTTAGCAGTTCCATTACTTTCAGTCCTGCTTCTTTGGCCAGAATTATCCGCTCGGCACTGATTGCCGGTATTGTACCGTTGCCTGGCAGGGCCAGGCCTATTGCTTCAGCCATACAGTTCATTGAGTTGGCTGTAAACATCCCTGCGCAGGAGCCACAGCCGGGGCAGGCGGAATTTTCCATTTCCGTAAGCTCAGACTCACTGATTCGGCCAGCTTTGACAGCACCAACTGCTTCAAATAGTGAGCTTAAATCTATTTTACTGTCTCTGTGACTCCCGGCCAGCATCGGACCGCCGCTGATCATAATGGCGGGCAGATCGAGCCTGGCGGCTGCCATCATCATTCCTGGGGTGATTTTGTCACAGTTTGTAACCATGATCAGTGCATCGAAGCAGTGAGCTTCGGCCATCAGTTCTATGCTGTCAGCTACAATTTCCCGGCTGGCCAGGGAATAGTGCATCCCGGCATGGTTCATGGCAATTCCATCGCAGACAGCTATAGTTGAAAATTCAAGAGGCGTGCCTCCACCCATCAGGACACCGTCTTTTGCTGCCCTGGCAATTAAATCAAGCTGCACATGACCGGGCACAATTTCATTAGCTGCGTTGACTATCCCAACCAGGGGGCGGTTCAATTGAGCCGGATGGTAGCCTGACGCCCGAAATAAAGAACGATGCGGGGCCCGGTCTGATCCTTTGGTAACTCTGTCGCTTCGCATGATGAACCTCCTACAAATTATGAATATGTAAACAGATTAGAAAATATAAAAATACCCTTCGCCCAAAGGGGCGAAGGGATATCCTTCGCGGTACCACCCTTTTTTACCTGCTCCGCTGTGGGCGGAAGCAGCGATACTCAGTGATGCTGGTAACGGTATCAACCCGGCCCTGCTTACCGGTAGTTCAGCAGGGCAGCTCTGGACCGACCTTCAGCAACGCGCCTTACCGGTTTGCAGCTACCCCGGCTCTCTGTAAAAAGCAGGCTGCTTACTCCTGTCCTTCAATGCTGTTCGCTTAAAAGATTGCCTTTAATTATAGACCTCCGGCCTTTAGGTGTCAACAGAGAGA
>CAZCHW010000154.1:0-1682 GCA_964498375.1 uncultured Syntrophomonadaceae bacterium
CCTACCGGAATATGCGGATGCTTTCCGACCCGAAACTGATCGACCGGCGGATGCGGCAGTTCTGGAACGACCAGGGGGCAAAAGATTTAGGTACAGCCTGTGATGAGAAAGCGCGAGAAATTCTGGCCTCTCATAAACCGGAACCGCTCCCGGAGCCGGTGCACCGCAAATTATTGGATATAATCGAAGAAAGAGAAGCAGAGCTTGAAATTAAAAGTCCCAATCAGCCGGATGCCTGAGCTATAAATCATTCTGCCGGGTGTCTGAATAACTGCAGCACCGGAAGGCTGAATTAATCCCGGCCTTCCGGTGTTATTGATCTGAATCGATTTTGTAGACGGGGACATCTTCCCCCTGCCAGATTATTTCCAGAATACCCTGCAGAGCAGAAAGGCGGCTGAAGAACATATTTTCTTCAAAATTTTGCGGAGTAACCACGGCCAGTTCAATTTCAACCACTTCTTTTTCCAGCGAAGAATCATATTCATGTGCTTTTAAATAAGCTTTCCGGATGTCTAACTTACTATCGCTGATCACTCCGGTTACCCGGCTGAGCAGTCCCGGTTGGTCGATTGCTTTTACCTGGAGGACTTTAATTCTCCGTTTTTGCAGTAACCTGCGATCGATCTGGCCGAGATAAAGCAGGCTGATCAGAACCAACAGGGTTGTGGCAACAGCTCCCAGGTAAAACCCGATGCCGGTAGCCAGCCCAATTCCTGATACAACCCAGATCGAAGCAGCAGTGGTTAGCCCGCGAATGCTACCTCTTTGCTGTAAAATTGTACCTGCTCCCAGAAAGCCTATCCCGGTGACAACCTGGGCAGCTATCCGACCAGGGTCCGGTTGGAAGGCAGAGCCGAGCTGGCCGGTAAAGCCATATGCTGAAACCATCATGATCAGCGCAGAGCCTGCGCAAACCAGAATGTGGGTTCTAAAACCGGCCGGGCGGTTATGACTTTCCCGTTCGAAGCCTACCATGCCGCCCAAAATAACAGCCAACCCTAGCCTTAAAAGTATTTCCCAGTAACTGATCTCCATCGAATTTACCTCACCATCTTTGTTATAATTACCAATATTCAGCAAAATAGATAATAGCATTTTTAATTAAATTGTTTGTGAGGTAAACCTTTGTGCAATATGAAGAAATTATTAGTAAATTATAGGCAAAACGCACAAATTTTAATGTTTAAATAAATTACCGTCAATGACAAGGATTAATGTGAAAGGATGGCGAATCGGAAATTATATTTAATTGGGCTGGAAATTTTAAATTAGAAGGGGTTTGCAAAAGTGAAATCAATATATGAAGAAGGCAGATACATTCCTGTACTAGCCGAGACAGAGGTTCTGGTAGTTGGGGCTGGTCCGGCCGGGCTGGCAGCAGCTTTGGCTTCTGCACGATCCGGATCTGAAACTATTTTGCTTGAGCGGTTTGGTTTCCTGGGTGGCAATTTAACCCAGGCGATGGTTGAATCCCTGGTCTGGTACCGTCACGAAAATACGATTGAAGCCGGAGGAATTGGCCGGGAACTTGAAGAATACGCAACCGCCTTTGGGGGAACTTATCCCGACCCCGAGTCTACCGGCCGCCTGATTGACGCTGACATGTTCAAGTGTGCTGCTGATCAATTGGTTGCTGAAGCGGGTGTAAAACTGCTGTTGCACTGCTATGCAGTCGGTGT
>CAZCHW010000154.1:1692-5524 GCA_964498375.1 uncultured Syntrophomonadaceae bacterium
TGAAAATGGTTTGGTGAAAGGGGTAATTACAGAAAGTAAATCGGGAAGGCAGGCTGTACTGGCTGGTGTGGTCATTGATGCCTCCGGTGATGCTGATATTGCCGCTTTTGCCGGGGCACCTTACACGAAGGAAGAGGCGCCAAGGTTGATGGATGTAACCACTGGATTCGGGGTAAGCGGGGTTAACGTGGAACGTTTCAGAAAGCATATAAAAGAATGCCCGGGTAAAATCGGAGATTGGGCCAGTTTGACCGACAAGGGAGAGGAAAACCTGTTTAGCGCCTATTTTACAACTATTTTTGAAAAAGCGCGCCAGGATGGAATTATACCGGAAGATTCTCCCCTGGAAGGCTTCTGGCATGCTATAACCGAGGCCGGTGAAGTAACCGGGCTAAATGTAGTCCGGGTAACCAATGTGGACTGCACTAATGTATGGGATTTAACCGGGGCTGAAATTGAAGGCAGAAAGCAAGTATTGCAGGCGCTGGAAGCTTTACGCCTTTATCAACCCGGCTTTGAACGGGCCAAGCTGCGGACAATCGGTTCTTCAATCGGTACCAGGGAATCGCGAAAAATTATTGGCCGCTACTACCTGACCGAGCATGATGTGCGTAACCAGGCCCGGTTTAGCGATTCGATCGGCATTTTCCCCGAGTTTCTTGACGCCTACGGAATTGTGGTGATCCCGACAACCGGCCGCTATTTTGAAGTACCGTACGGCATAATGGTGCCGCGCGATGTTGACAATCTGCTGGTAGCAGGGCGCTGTGTGGCAGGAGATCGTGTTTCGCATTCAGCTACCCGTCAAATGATCTGTTGTGCCGTAACCGGTCAGGGGGCAGGAGTTGCGGCAGCGCTGGCCCTTAAAAGTGGAAAAACTACTGCCACGGTAGATATCGAAGCAGTTCAGCAGGTGCTGATTCAGCAAGGGGTTAGAATTAATTAAATTACTTAGTGCGATTTGCACAAATTGTTCAGGTAATTTCTGTGCATTACACAAAGGATATCTGCTTATTATATATAATTATTAAATAACTTTGTTATTATAACGGCAAATTGCTAAGGAGGGGAATTATGGGAAATTTTAAAAAGAAAGGATTATCTTTGAGTTTGGTGGTTTTTCTTGTCATTGCTTTGCTGGTCTTTACCGGGTGTGCCGGCGAAGGTCCGGTTGATGAATCGGCAGATCCGGAAACCGGCGAAGAGGCAGCAGGTGAAAATGTCTTGCGGGTTGCTCTGCAGACCAACCCCAATACAATTGAACCGGCAACCGGTGATACAAGAACTGCAGCGAATGTTGCCTGGAGTATCTTTAATTCACTGGTCTGGCTAAATGATGACGGAATTATTGTGCCGTCGCTTGCTGAAAGCTGGGAAATATCAGAGGATGGTCTGGTTTATACTTTCAAGCTGCGGGAAGATGTTGTTTTCCATAACGGTTATCCTTTTACCGCTGACGACGTCGTCTTCACCTGGGAGCGTGGACAGGGCAGCGATATTACCTACCGGGAGGACTTCCTGGCGGTGAATGAAATGGTGAAGCTTGACGATTACACTGTGGAAGCGAGGCTTACAGCTCCCAACGCTTTTGTGCTGCTGATGATGAACGAGCACTGGGGTATACTTTCAAAGCAATATCATGATGAAGTAGGCGAGGAAGGTTACCTGCAAAACCCGATTGGTACCGGCCCCTTTAAGTTTGTTGAATGGCGCACCGGTGACCGGATTATACTGGAAGCATTTGAAGATTATTTTGAAGAGGGATATCCAAAGGTTGACCAGATTGTTTACAGGCCGATTCCCGATACTGCAACGCGTTTTGCCGCCCTGGTTAATGATGATATTGATATTGTCAGCAACCTTGGGCCGGAGCAGGCGGACGCAGTTGAGGAAGCAGAAGGGGTATCTCTGGTTACTTATGGCCAGGACAGGGTCTATTACATCACCTTTAATAACATGACCACCGGTATAGGAACTCCGATCGAGAATCAACTGGTCAGGCAGGCCATGAGCTATGCTGTTGACTATGATGCAATCATCGAAAGAATATTCGATGGCTATGCAGAGCGTATTCCCGGTTTGATTATTCCCGGCAACCTCGGTTATGACCCTTCGGTAGAACCTTATCCCTACGATCCGGAGAAGGCTAAAGAGCTGCTGGCTGAAGCAGGTTATCCTGACGGATTTGCTATTGAAATGGCCGGGCCGTCGGAAACATACACAAACTTCGAACAGGTCTTGCAGGCGGTTGCAGCATATTGGGCGGAGATTGGTATTGAAGTTGATCTGCAATTCATGGAATCTGGAATGTTTTGGGATCTTGAGGCAAACCGGCAGCTGCCGCCCCTGTTTGGCGACAGCTGGTCATCCAGCACCGGTGAAGCATATCCGCGCCTGATCGGCTCTGTTGGCGGAGAAGATGCAAGCTACGCAGCCTGGCTTGATCCGGTTCTTGTCGATATGGTTAAAGAACTTGAGCTTACTCCTGACTCAGCTGAGCGGGCTGAAGTATACACCAGGATCCTGCGTTATATGCATGAAGATCCACCATTTATTTATCTTTACGCTCCGACAGCTTTTGAAGCGACTAACGACCGGGTGCAGAATTATCAGCCCAGGATTTCCGAGCAGTACTACCTGAAAGGTGTCAGTGTTGAATAGGTAAGGTTGGTTGTTTGAGCTGGTTCGTTGCAAATCGTAGTAATCTGGATGGAGTAATCTATTGAGATATATTTTATCAAAGCTATTTTATTCCGCGGCCCTGCTGTTGGGCGTGCTTTTCCTGGTCTTTCTGCTTTTGCAGATCACCGGTGATCCGGTGAGCCTGATGGTATCAAGGCACGCCACCCCAGCAGAAATTGAGGCGCTGCGCGAGGAGCTGGGTTTTAACCGCCCGCTCCTCGTGCAGTTCGGCGATTTTTTAACCGGTGCATTCAGGGGAGATTTCGGGAATTCTTTTCGGTATCGACAACCGGCGATGGATTTGGTCTTGCAGAGAATCCCGGCTACAATTGAGCTGGCCAGTGCTGCATTGTTGATGGCAGTTTTAATGGGAGTGACAATTGGCATTCTCGGTGGTTCAAACCCTAATACCATCCTCGACAGCCTTGCCCGGGGGATTGGCTTGCTCGGGCAAACAATTCCGACTTTCTGGCTTGGTTTAATTTTAATCATTATATTCTCTCTTCACCTGGGTTGGTTTCCTTCCTTTGGCCGGGAAACATTTACCTTCCTTGGCTTAACCCTGCCTGACAAATCAATTATTTTGCCGGCCTTTGCCCTGAGTCTTTTTACTACAGGCCAGCTGGCTCGTTTTACCCGATCAGCGGTCATGGAGGTCATGAACGAGGATTATGTTACAACGGCTTACAGTAAAGGCCTGAAGAAAAAACGGATTTATGTAAAATATATTCTCAAAAATTCTGCCATCCCGTTGATCAGCATTATCGGTGTCCAGTTTAGCTACCTGCTGAGTGGCTCAATTTACATTGAAACAATTTTTTCCTGGCCGGGGCTAGGCAACCTGCTGGCTGAAGCAGTGAGTACCCGTGATTTTTTCCTGGTTCAGGCTACGGCATTTTTTACCAGCCTGGTAGTGATCGGGCTGCAATTTGTTACTGATCTGGTCTACGCTTTGGTTGACCCCAGGATTCGCTACAGGTGATAAGATGAAAAACAAGAATAAAGGGCAAAACAATAAAGAATTGACGGGCCTGCTTATCGATCAGGAAGAAGATCGAAGTATCCGGGCCAGGTTATTTTATATCTGGCGGTTGCTATGGCGGGATAAAGCCGGGTTGATCGGCCTGATTGTTTTTTTGTTGATCATTAT
>CAZCHW010000155.1:0-5496 GCA_964498375.1 uncultured Syntrophomonadaceae bacterium
TTCCAAGCTGACGGCTGAAGAAAACATTAACTTTTTTAAGAAACTCTACAACAACCACTACGACACTGATAACCTGATGAAACGTCTCGGGATCTATGAAGAGCGTCAAAAAAAAGTGAGTGAATTTTCCAAGGGCATGAAAATTCGCCTGAACTTTGTTCGGGCCATGCTGAATAACCCGGTCATGCTTTTTCTCGATGAACCGACAATCGGGCTTGATCCGGCTAACGCTCGTATTTTAAAAAACCTGATCAAGGAATTTCGCGAAAAAGGCGGAACAGTGCTGTTAAGCACTCACCTGATGAATGACGTTGACGAGCTGTGTGATCGGGTTGCTTTCATGGCCGACGGACGGATTGCCGAAATCGATACACCGCAGAGTTTGAAACGCAAATATGGTGAAAGCATCGTGGAAATTACTTTTAAGAAAGGTGATTCCCTGGCCAGGTCAACTTTTGACCTGGAAACTCTTGGTAATAACCAGGCCTTTTTTGAGTTGGTCAGAAACGAAAATATAGTAAGCATCCATAGCAAGGAAACAACTCTGGATGATATTTTTATCAAAATAACAGGGGTGAGCAGCTATGCCTAACCTGATTATTTTACTGATTGGTGAATATAAACGGATGGTAGAATATAAAATAGCTGCTGCCAGTTTGGTAGTAGCCCTGCTCTGGGTTGGAGTACTCTACCTGACCGAGCTGCCTGATATAACCTATATCTTTCCTCTCCTGATCTTTGTCGATACTACCTCAATGGCCATATTAATGGTCGGAGTAACAATTTTTTTCGAAAAACAGGAAGGCAGCCTCAGGGCTTTACTTGTATCACCGATCAGCAAGGCAGATTACCTTTTATCTAAAATAGTGGTCACGATTACATCAAGCTTGATCACCTTATTGGTGCTTTACCTTTATGCCAGCTTGTTTAAAGAGATTAACCTGAACCTTTTAACTTTGATTGGGACAGTCATGATAGTCGCCCTCTTCCATGCACTGGTCGGATTTCTGCTCTCATATTATTCCAAAGATTTTACCAGCCTGTTGATGAATATGATGAAATATATTTTTATTTTTTTTATGCCCACTCTCCTCGATTATATGAACATTATTAACCACAATATCTTTACAAAATTACATTACATTGCCCCAACCAAGGCAGCCATAACCTTATTGTTGGCTTCAACCGGATCTGTTACCAGCGGAGACCTGATCTACGCTCTGACTTATCTTGTTACCGGTTCTGTCTTTCTCTTTTACCTGGTTTTAAAAATGTTCGATTCATTTGCCGCCCGGGAAGGAGGACTATAGATGTACAGCATTTTTATCAGTGGTGAAGTTAAAAAATGGCTGCGCGATCCGATGACTCGTTTTATGCTTTTTTATCCGCTTTTATTTATTGTCGTTGGGCGATATATCTTACCGGTAATCGCCTCTGAAAGCGGTTTTAGCCTTGAGGCAAATGCCGATTATATATTGGCAGCCCTGACCCTGATGACCCCACTGCTTTTTGGAGCCATAATTGGTTTTTCCATCCTTGATGACCGTGATGATCACATCCTGGTCTCCATCCGGGTCACACCTCTGTCAGTCAGCTATTTCATGCTTTTTCGCCTGATCATGGTCTATCTCTTTTCATTTGCTGCAAGTATACTGGTTATCACACTTTCCAATGTTGGCAGCATGGGCCTGAAAGATGCCTTGCTGGTTTCTTTCCTGGCATCATTGAGTGCCCCGGTGACCGGGTTGCTGATTAATCTTTTCGCAAATAACAAAATCGAGGGATTTGCTATTATGAAACTGGTCGGGTTGTTGATTATCCTGCCCGTTGTTGCCCTTATTTTTCATGATGCCCGCGAACTGTTTTTTGCACCGATCCCGGCTTATTGGCCGGCAAAAATAATCGCCGCGTCAGTCCGCGGCGAAGAGTCGATTTATTTAAATTACAATTTTTATTTCTGGGGTGGCCTGCTTTATGCTGCCCTCTTAAACCTGGTTGCCTACCGGAGCTTAAGCAAAAAACTGGCTGCTTAGCCGGTAGTCAGTTTTTTAGTTAAAAGCTCGTTAACCAGCTGAGGGTTGGCCTTCCCCCTGGTTTCTTTCATAATCTGACCGACCAGAAAACCAATTGCCTTGGTTTTACCAGCCCGGTAATTGGCCACACTATCTGGATGAGCAGAAACAACCCGGTCAACCAGCGCTTCAAGTTCTGCCTGATCGGATATCTGCACCATTCCTTCTTCTTCAACGACCTGGCGTGGGTGTTTTCCCTCGGCAAAAGCTTTTTCGAGAACTTCTTTGGCTATTTTCCCGCTGATTACCTTTTCCTCAATCATATTCAGCAGCTCTGCCAGATGTTCGGGGCTAAACCGGCACTGGCTGATTTCCAATCCGGCGCTGTTCAATTTAGACGTCAGTTCACCCATAACCCAATTGCTAACAGTTTTGGGGTTATCGTAAAGAACCAGGCAGCTCTCAAAATAGTCGGCGATCTCTTTTGAGGCAGTTAAAACGGAGGCATCATATTCCGGCAGTCCCAGCTGTTCGACAAAACGCATTGTTCTGGCCTCAGCCAATTCAGGAAGTTCTTTACGTGCCAGTTCGATCTCTGCGTCAGTGAGCTGCACCGGGGCAAGCTCGGGGTCGGTAAAACAGCGGTAATCATGTGCCTGCAGCTTGCCTCGCATGGCAATTGTACAGCCGCTCTCTTCGTCCCAACGCAGGGTTTGCGAGAGGACTTCCTGTCCGCTATTCAGGATTTTTTCCTGCCGAACAATTTCATACTCAAGCGATTTTTCCACCGCTTTGAAAGAGTTCATATTCTTTAGCTCTGTTTTACTGCCTAGCTGCTTTGTGCCGATCGGCCGCAGTGATATATTGGCGTCGCAGCGCAAACTACCCTCTTCCATTTTACAATCCGATACCCCGGCATATTGCAAGAGACTTTTTAATTTTTCCAGGTAACGACGCGCTTCGCCGGGAGATCGCAGATCGGGCTCGGTTACAATTTCAATTAACGGCACCCCGGCCCTGTTGTAATCAACCAGCGAAACATCGCCAAGTGGTGAGTGGACCAGTTTACCCGCATCCTCTTCCATGTGTACCCGGCCGATTCTAATCTCTTTTTTTTCACCACGGTCGTCTTCAATCTCAAGTCGACCCTGGCTGCCAATCGGTTCAAAATACTGTGATATTTGATACCCCTTGGGCATATCGGGGTAATAATAATTTTTACGATCAAAATAACTGCAGCTGGCAATCGCGCAGTTTAACGCCAGTGATGCTGACAACGCCAGTTGAACGGCCTCACGATTCAAACGCGGCAATGCTCCAGGAAAACCTAAACAGACCGGACAGGTGTTTATATTCGGTTCAGGAACAAACCGGTTAGGGCAGGAACAAAACAGCTTACTGGCAGTGTGCAATTCAACATGAACTTCAAGGCCAATCACTACTTCATAATTCATATGCTTAACCCTCCCCCCGGCTGATTTCCTCAAGATCCTCATCCTCAATCTGCTCAGTCAGTAATCCACCCAGGGACAACAGTTTTTCATCAGAAAAAGCCTGGCCGACCAGCTGTCCATTAGTAGCAAGCGATAAAACGGGCTGTCCAGTCATCGCAAGGGGAGCAGTAAAGCGGTAATCTTCATAGGTTTGAAGAAAGTCCGCTTGCTCTCCATTACTGACCCCTGATCCGGTCAGCGGCAGCAGTAAAAAATCAGCCCGGGTAAAGAACCGGGTAAATTCGTCCCGGAAAAGGTTCCAAACCTTCAGCGCTTTAAGATAATAATGATCAAAATTACCCTGACTGAGCAGGTACGTGCCAAATATAGTTCGGCGCCTGGCTTCTTCCCCGAAGATCAGCCTTCGTGAATTAAAATAGAGCTCTTCGAGGTTGTTCGCTTCAGCAGCAGAACCAAAACGAATACCGTCAAAGCGGCCCAGGGTGGAAGATGTTTCAGCCAGAGCAATGACATAAAAAGCTCTGAGCGCCGGTTCAAGATAATCCAGGCTGACTTCCATCGTGGTGCAGCCGCAACCGGCCAGTCGCTCCCGGATCAATTCAAGCGTTTTCGCCTCTCCCGGATTAAGCAGCTCCAGCAAAGCGGGGCAGTAGGCCACCACATTTTTTTCAATCGGGCTGCTATCATCTGTCTGGGCCGCCCGCTGCTCCCGGTTCAGTGAAGTCAATACGTCTCGCTGGTCATAGCCGGCCGCAGCCTGGAAAGCCACCCCTAACCCGGTTAAGGTTCCTGCAATCAGCGCCGGCTGATCAAAGGAACCGCAGCGCAGGTGAAGACCAAAACGCGAAACCCTTCCAGGAGTGGGGCGCAAACAATATACTTTTTCAGCTGCCGCACCCAGCCGGGCTGCTCCGCTGCAGTCACTTTCAAGGGATAACACCGGTCGACACAAACCGGTAATTTTTGCACTCCTGGAACGGGCCGGCCCGTTTTCTTCCAGGCCCAAATCACCAATTGCAGATTTACCGATCAAAACTGCACCGGCTCCATTTAACTTTTCCACCGCTGCAGCACTAAAAGGGGCTGTATAATCTTTAAAAGCAGGAGAACCGAGCGAAGTGGGCCCCTTACTGTAGGCAAAATCATCGCCTGCAACCAGCGGTACTCCAGCCAGCGGCAGGCTAAATCCGTTTTTTATTTTTTGATCTACCAGGTCTGCCTGCTCCAGTGCGCTTGATTCAGCCAGCGACGCAAAAAGCTTCTTTTCTCCCTGCAGATTCCGACAAAAGTCCAATATTGTTTCAACCAGACGGCGTGCGCTTATTTCCCCGGCATTAACTGCTTCAGCCGTCTCCAGGGCTGTTAGTTCAGTTAGCTTCACGTGGAACCTCCTTTAGATCTTTACTCTATGATAGTTGGCACCGGGTAATACCCTTCCGATAAAGCCGGTGCCGCTTTCCTTACCTGATCAAGGCTGGTTTCTTCTACCTGGTCATCACGCAGGGCATTGATCACTCCGTGTCCAAAACGAAGGGGCTCGGCATTACCGGGATCAACCGTTTCAAGGGGTGTCAACCAGTCAAGAAAACTGTTCAGTTCTGTGAGCAGTTTTTCTTTTTCATCATCCTCAATTTTAATTTTTGCTACTTCTATTGACTGCATCAGGTTTTCCATTGTTTCGGGCATTATATTCACCTGCCTATCACTGTATTATTGCAATTGCCTGGATAAAGATAACGACCTTAATTTCGTTAGCTGTCCTCCAAACCCCTGCCTGCTGGGTTAAAAAAACCGACCTGGGTGATAAAAAGATCTTACCGGCACTTACTACTCAGCCGTTGGATCGAAGATCTCCTGCATAATCTGAACATGCAGCTCATAAGTATCCTTTCTAAACAGAACAAAGCGGATCAATTTTACATACTGCAGGGCGAAAGCAAGAACTTTTATTGTGCTAAAGGCAACCCGGGCTGCCTCCCCAACGGGATAACCGAATACTCCTGTCGAAATGGCCGGAAAGGCAATTGTGC
>CAZCHW010000156.1:0-5493 GCA_964498375.1 uncultured Syntrophomonadaceae bacterium
ATAAGATTATTATAGTCTCTTATCTCAGTGTCCAGCAAACCGGGGGAAGGGCTATCATTCTCTGGTCTGGTATAGAAGACACGCCCGTATTTTGAAGTAGAGCAATTATGCTGATAAGGACATCTGGAAGGATCCTTGTATTTCGGGCAGCGCCACTTGACTCGTTGACGCTTTTTGTGGATGCCCCAATAGATCATTTTTAAATCGGCCTGGCATAGCGGGATACCATTGTGGTCGATTTTTTCAGAAGAAATGTTTTTCTTACCGCGATTATTTAGATCGATAAACGGTTCGATTTCATGTAAATTCAACATTTTGTAGATAGCATAAGCATCATGAGCTGAATCTAAAAGAACTCTTTCGAACTTAAACGAAGGTAAAGCTGAACACAACTGAGCATAAGCTTGAACAAAAGTGATGCTGTCGTGAGCTGAAGCCTGGGTTAGATGGATCAACAAAGGCAAATCGTTCACACTGTTTGCGGCGGTGAGGCAGTAGAGGGTGTGCCCGTAAAACAAACGCTCGTGGTAGCTATCCCAACCCCAATTGGCCTTGGGGTCTGTGTAAGAACGAGAGCACTGACAGTAATAAATACCTTGTTGTTTGCACTGGCAGATTTTTTTGCCAAGGGAGCTGGCACCGGTTTCCAGCGGGGCGCCGTCACCGGCCAGGGTAAGCTTTTGGATATCGCCCAAAAGATTTAACTCAGCCGAAGGTTTTACGGCACACTCTATTAAAATTTTTTGCAGCAGCCTTTCCGGTCCATGTTCAAAAGTTTCTCCACCGATGACCTTTTCTACCAGATCAGCTACCGTATCCGGGTCATCTGGAGGCAACTTTTCATTGGCCTTAAGCTTTTTCTTCTTTTTCTTGTAAGGGTTTCGCACAACTTTGGTTGGCGCATACTCCAGCCAAAGCCGGTTAAATAAATCGTAGAAGCTTCCAACACCGGGGAGGCTGTCAGTTTCAAACCCGCAGGCGATAGCCAAGATATCATCAGCCTTTAAACGGTCTACAAAACTGCTGATTGATTCCTTGTAGTGATTGGCCAGGACCACAGCCCGAAAAATCTCCGGTTGATTAAGAGCCGGACGGCCTGTACTAGCGTAGTAAGGTATAACCAGTTCTTTTAACGGGTCCAGATTCATGATGTAGACTTTTTCCAGCGCGCCAGCATGATACTTGACTTGATTTTCGCTTTGAGGCAGCAACTCGCCAAGTTGCTTCTCCAACTGTTCTTGAAATTGCACGTGTGTACGCCAGGGACCGAGCATAAAAATCGCCTCCGTTATCGTTTTAAGAGACTGGTAATAAATGTCTCTAAATCGATTTTGGGGCTGTTTTTAGGAAGTCAATCACTGAATTAGTCGCTGTCGTCTTTTTACCAGCATATAATGACTGATAACATGCTATAACTCCCGATTTCGCTTAATATCGCCATATGAAGTTTTCACTAAAATGGAGGTGAAATGAAAAACTCCATGAGCTAAAAGCAGCACGGAGTCTTAAGTTAGAGTTTCCGAATAACTACTAATTTATTGGGAGGTGCCTGAAGATGCCATCTGTTTCGAAGATGATTAAAGGCCTGAAAAGATCAGGGATTAGAGAGTTGATGGAGTTGTCGGCAGAGATGGATAATGTTCTTCACCTGGAAGTTGGCGAGCCTCTGTTTGATACGCCGACGGTGATCACTGACGACGCCTTTCGCCAGGCTAAGGAAGGATTTACTAAATATACGCCCAACCGGGGTTTTACCTCACTACGTGCAGCTTGCGCAGAACGATTGAATAAAGATTACGGTTTGCAGCTAAATTACGAGAACGTAATCATCACAGTAGGCGCGGTCAGCGCTTTAGCGATCACCGTGCGGGCTTTAATCAACTCAGGGGAAGAAATTTTAATTCCCGATCCCGGCTGGCCCAACTACGATATGATCATCAACTGCGCTAACGGCATTCCTAAACTTTACAGGCTAGAGCCGGAAAAGGGCTTTTTGCCATCGATCGCCGATTTAGAGCAAAGGATTACGCCCAGAACGAAGGCGATCATTATCAACACGCCTTCCAACCCGCTGGGGACAGTCTACCCACCGGAAGTGATGAAAGAGATTGTCGATTTTGCCAGGGGAAAAGATCTATTTGTTATCTCGGACGAGGTTTATGAAAAAATTATTTACAACGGAGAGCATACCAGTGCCTTAAGTTACGACAGCGATGATCACGTGATTGCGATATTTAGTTTTTCCAAAACCTATGCGATGACCGGCTGGCGGGTAGGCTACATTACAGCTTCGCAAGCTTTGTGCAGCGAAATCGGTAAGCTGCAGGAAGCTTATGTATCCTGTGCCTGCAGCGTTTCACAAAAAGCGGCGGAAGCTGCGCTGGCTGCTGACCGGGGCGTAGTTGACGAGATGGTTGCAGCCTACAGGGATAACTTAAACCTGGCTGTTTCGATTCTGGAGCACCACGGCTTAGAATATTTTACTCCCAGTGGCGCTTTCTATATGTGGATTAAAGTTGGGTGCACCGATTCATCTGAATTTGCCAGGGCGCTATTGAAAGATCAGCGGGTTGCCGTTGCGCCGGGCACCACTTTCGGGGAATCGGGTGTGGAGTACGTGAGGATTTCCCTGGCCTCGCCTCGGGAGGCTATTGAGGAAGGCGTGTCAAGGTTGTCTAAATATGTACAAAAAATTTAGCCGGTTTTTCACTTGCCCTGACTACCGCTTCTGCAGATAGAAATGTTCACAAACTCAGGTAGTCAGGGCAAGGTACCGGCTAGGGCGAAACTGATCGTAAATTGCTTTAAAGGTGGCTTATCGAGAATTATGGATAATAAAAATGCTGCTGATGCAGGGGTTAAGAAGGCCTATAACTATTCATTGCTGCAAGCAATATCGCGGAGAAGGTCGAGACGGTTCGGCTGCGGTTTTACCGTGCCCCATGGTGCTCTGGAATACCGGTCGGCCAAAGAACCTCGGCCGCTGACCAGCGAAGAGACGGCAATGCTCTGTTACGCCGGGGCGGGGATAACCGGTTTAACCGAAAATGCCGATATATCGGTCGGTTACTCCCAGAACGTAACCAATTACGGCCGTTCTTTTCCCAGCGCTTGTAACGCACAGCATACATTTCTGCTCTTTACCAATGATGAAGGGGTTTTTTTATACCACCCACGACCACCCCAAAAAATTGTGCAGATTGAAAGTCTTGAAGAGCTGAAACAGATGCTCGGCAGCCTTGTTGAAGATTCGGTAAAACTGCAAGATCATCGTCTCGACCTACCTACCGCTGCACGACCGCTGCTTTCACCAAACATTTATACTGCCAATCAACCCGGTCAAACGGTATTTATCACGATCGGTGATTTAACGTACGAATATATCAACCTGCTCCTGATCAATGCCCATTTTGAAGGTAATTATTTATACGATGATATCGCTAAAAGACCGGCTGGCAATCCGGCCTGGATTGACCGGCTAAAGCTTCACACGGCGTTGCCACTATCATCTTTTGAAACGCATATGCGAATTATGCACGCAGAAGAAGCGGGCTTTATTACCCAGAACCTGCTGTTGATGGCTGAAGCGATGGGCCTGGGCGCTTGGACTTTTTCCGGGTTTAACAGCACCATTCTGATGGGTGGCAGCCCCTTTGCCAAGGGGTTAAACTTCCGGTTTGTTGCCGATCACCAGTGTAAGCGCCTGCCAGTAGGCATTGACAATTCACCACTTCAGGCTTATTGCCCACCCTATTACAAGATGGAAGAGGCTGTAGAAAGCATTATTGATGACAAGTTTGGCCCGCAGGGATTTTACAATCCCCGGCGCCGGCCCTCAGCTTATCAGGATCCGGAAATGGTAGTCAGCAAAGTCAATAGACTCCCGGAAGAAGTGGTGGCCTGTGTTAAGGATTGGTGTTCTTATCTTTACCAAAACTACGGGCGATTTCCGGTTACTGTCGACCCGATGGTTCCTTATCTCAGTGTGGGTGTGACGCATTTGGACCTCGACTTTTATAATCAATACTATGCCCGGGAGTTGATTAGCCCCAATATTCGCGAGCATATGAAAGTTTGGCATGCTGATCAGCGTCGTGATTAACAGCGGCAAGTTGACGAGGGGCCATCTGGCATAAATTAAAAATTATGGTAACTGCTCAGGCATAACCTGAGCAAATAGGTTTCCTGTTCTTTGAAAACCGAAAAAACACTAAAAACAATGCTGTTTTACCATAATATGTCTGTACTTATTAACCCTTTCATGGTACGCTTAAATCAGTAGTAATCACTGGTGTTAAGGTGGTACAAGCTATTGAAAAAAGAGCAATTTATAGAGCTCTGCCAAACCGACCCGGAAGAAGTATTTAAGCTGTTTTGCGTGATGGGTGAAACAATCACAACTTTGCAAGCCCAGGTTGTTGTTCTAAACAAATAGGTAGAATCGCTTCAGGCAGAAGTCAAAGAACTAAAAGCACGCCTTGGTCAAAACAGCAAAAACAGCAACAAACCACCTTCCTCAGATGAATTTTTCAAACCAAAAAGCACCCGTCAAAAAAGTGGCAAGAAAAGCGGCGGCCAAAAAGGCCACCCGGGCCACACGCTAAAGATGAGCGACAACCCCGACCGAATCATCGTGCACAGAGCAACTAACTGCAGCGACTGTGGTTGCAGTTTAGCGGACCAGTCGGTCAAGAACAAGGAAAGACGGCAAAGCTTTGATGTACCGGTTCCAAAGATAGAGATAACCGAACATGTCAGTGAAATGGTCTGCTGCCCTGGTTGTGGCAAGCTGAACAAAGCGCAATTCCCGCCGGAAATCACCCAACCGGTTCAATACGGCCCCAACCTTTTATCCCAACTGGTCTACTTAAGCCAGTATCAACTGATCCCCTACAACCGGGTTGTCGAATTCGTATCAGACATCTATGGCACAACCTTAAGCGAAGCAACCATTTACAAGGCCATCAAGACCGCCTATGGCCATTTAGAACCGGTCGAAGAGATAATCGTGGAACAGTTGAAAGCTTCTCCGGTCATAAACATCGACGAAACAGGCCTGCGGATTGAAAACAAACGCCAGTGGCTGCATGTTTCCTCAACAAAGTTTCTGACCCACTTCATGTGGCATCCAAACCGCGGCAGTAAGGCCAACGATGCCATCGGCATTCTGCCAAACTATGATGGTACAGCTATTCATGATTACTGGAAGCCATACTTTAAATATTCCTGCACCCATAGTTTATGCAATGTGCATAACATCAGGGAGCTAACTGGGATTTTCGAGTTAACCAAGCAGCCATGGGCCCAAGAGATGATTGACCTGCTTCTGGAGATAAAAGCAAAAGTAGATGAACTAAACCAGGAGCCGCGCCCGTTAAGCAGCGCAGAAAAGGATGCTTTCAAAAAGCGCTATGACCAGATAGTTTATGCAGGTTACTTAATCAACCCACCACCTGAACCGTCTAAGAAAAGAGGCCGGACCAAGCAGGGTAA
>CAZCHW010000157.1:0-5444 GCA_964498375.1 uncultured Syntrophomonadaceae bacterium
AGTTTTCCTGTGCTGGTGGTAGATAAGAATGGGGAAATCCTGGGCTGTATTTCTATAAATTCATTGAATAGCTGGCTTATTAACAGGGTAAATGATTTGCTGAAAGAGATTGATGCCATCATAGATTATTCAGATGACTGGCTTTTTATTGCCGATGGAAATGGCATAGCCCTGCGAGTAAAGGCTGCATATGAAAAAGATTTTGGGATGAAGGTAGAAGATGTAGTGGGAAAAAGCGTAGAACAGTTAGAAAACGAAGATGCTTTTCATCCTTCAGTAACCAACATGGTCTTAAAAAAGAAAAAGCCTCAGGCGGTAATGCAAGTCCAAAGAGATGGCAGAAAACTATTAGCAACTGGAACACCGGTATTTAATGATGATGGTGGCATATTTCGGGTTATTGTTAATGTCAGAGATATTACCCACCTTAATGATCTTAAAAATAAACTTGAAGAAGCTGAACGATTAAAAGAGTTATACTATAAAGAAATTATTGCCCTGCAGCTAAGTACATTTGGAAACTCAGACATAATATGCAGCAGTCCCCAGATGGCTATGTTGTTAAAAATTGCCAAGAAAGTAGCAGCAACAGATTCAACTGTATTGATTACCGGAGAAACCGGCGTTGGTAAAGGGCTGATTGCAAAATATATCCATGAATGCAGTGATCGAAAAGACCATCCCTTTGTTGTTATAAATTGTGGGGCAATACCGGAAAACCTGCTTGAAAGTGAACTATTCGGGTACGTCAGGGGAGCTTTTAGCGGTGCTCATGATCAGGGGAAAATCGGTAAGATGGAGTTGGCTGATAAGGGCATACTTTTTTTTGATGAAATATCTGAGCTGCCTTTAAACCTTCAGGTTAAACTGCTCCAGGCAATACAGGAACAGGTAATTAACCGGGTGGGAGATACACGCGATATAAAACTGGACATTCGGTTTATTGCTGCAACTAACCGGAATCTCCTTGAGATGGTGAAGAATAAGCAATTTCGTGAAGACCTCTATTTTCGAATCAATGTTGTTCCGCTGGAAGTGCCGCCTTTACGTTCCCGGGTTGAAGATATTGAGCCGTTGGCAAGATTTTTCCTGGAGAAGGCAACAAAAAAATATAGCATTAATAAAAAGATTGATAGTGAAGTATTTGAATCATTAAGATGGTATAATTGGCCTGGGAATGTCAGAGAACTGGAAAATTTAATTGAACGCCTTTGCATAGTAACGGAGGCAGAGTTGATTCAGAAATATCATTTGCCGCCGGAAATTAATTGTGAAACAGATGAGCCAACTGACATGAGTAATTTTTTACCCTCGCCGATTCCAATGACTACTTTAGAGAAAGCTAAGGAAGCTTTAGAAGTAAAAATGCTTAGGCAAGCCCTGGCACAATATAAGAGTACATATAAAATAGCTAAGTTGCTGGGAGTAAACCAGTCAACAGTTGTGAGAAAAATTAAAAAATATAATTTATGATTACTTTAACAAAACATGTTTTTCTAAATTTAGCCCAGTAAGTCAGTTTATATAGATTGCTATAGACAAATACACATGGAGGTACCAGGATGGATAAAATTATTCGGGTTAATCTGTCGGAAGAAACAATAAACCAGGAGTCTGCTGCCGAAAAGTATCGTCTTTTAGGCGGGCGGGCTTTGACCGGGCAAATTATATCTGATGAGGTTGATCCCGGTTGTGAACCTTTGGGTGTCCGAAATAAACTGGTTTTTGCCCCGGGTTTGTTAGGTGGCAGCTTTTTATCCAGCTCATCCAGAATATCAGTTGGCGGCAAAAGCCCGCTTACCGGAGGAATTAAGGAAGCAAATGCCGGTGGGACAGCCGGCGGAGCTTTGAGTAAGCTTGGAATCAAGGCGCTTATTTTAGAAGGAGAAAGCAGAATTGGCTACAGCCGCTACCTTTATGTAAGTAAAGATACTATAGAGCTGCGTCCTGCAGAGATGGCCGGTCAGGGAGTATACAGTGCGGCAAAACTGTTAATTGAACGGTATGGCGATAAGGTATCGCTAATTCTGATCGGACCTGGCGGTGAAAGAGGTTACAGCGCTGCCGGTATTACCAATACCGACGGGCAGGGAAGGCCAAGCAGGTTCATGGGACGGGGCGGCCTGGGTGCAGTGATGGGTATTAAAGGTTTAAAGGCAATTGTTATCGATCCGGCCGGGGCAAATGGGATAAGTTATCATGACCGCAAGGCTTTTCAGGAGCTCAACAAGGAAATGGTCCGGCTGCTGAAAGAAAACCCGGCCACAGGAGAATCCTATCCGAAGTATGGTACTGCTGCAATGGCAACCCGAACCAATGCCCTGCATGCTCTGCCGACCAGGAACTTTTCTGCCGGAAGTTTTGAATGTGCCAACCGTATTGATGGCGAATACCTATACCAGACTATTACCAGGCGAGGCGGAACCGGTGAAACTACCCATGCCTGCATGCCTGGCTGTGTGATCAAATGTTCCAATATTTATGCCGATCCGGAAGGAAATGAAGTGGTTGCGCCCCTGGAATATGAAACTATTGGTTTGATGGGTTCGAACCTGGGAATTGGCAACCTTGATGATATTGCCCGTCTCAATTACCTTTGTAATGATCTGGGCTTGGACACTATTGAAATGGGGGCAACTATCGGTATAGCGATGGATCAGGGGCTGATTCCCTTTGGTGATGCCGAAGCGGCTGCAGACCTGCTCGCTGAAGTTGCGGAAGATACAATCCTTGGTAAAGTACTCGGTCATGGAGCTTTGATTACCGGACGAATTCTCGGTTCGCGGCGGATTCCTGTTGCAAAAGGTCAGGCTATGCCGGCTTATGATCCTCGAGGGGTTAAAGGTTTAGGGGTGACATATGCAACTTCACCGATGGGTGCCGACCATACAGCTGGTAATACAATTCGTGCTGACGTTGATCATACTGATCCTGCTCCCCAGCCTGCACTTTCAAAAAATGGCCAGCCGGTAGCCATGATTGCTGACAGCATGGGCCTATGCCTCTTTGTTATGCCTGCCCTGGGAGCACATCTTGACAAGCTGGCAGAGATCTACGAACATTACAGTGGGGTTAAGATAAGCGGTGAAGCGCTTCGCGAAGCAGCGGAAAAAGCACTTGAGGTAGAACGTGAGTTTAACCGTCGTGCCGGTCTAAGCCCGGCCCAGGACCGTCTACCGGAATTTATGACCGATGAACCACTTCCGGTTTCCGGTTCTGTGTTTGATGTTCCCCTGGAGGAACTGAAAAAAATTAACCAGGCGTAAAGCAGCCTGGAGTAACTGTTAAGCCCTCAACAGCTTGATAAAAAGACTGTTGAGGGCTTATTATATGTTTAGTTAGTTTTAGCTTTCCTGGCCGGGGCTAATTCCTTCACCAATGGCATTGTTGACGGTTTGCATGAATTCGCTGAAGTCATTTTGCGCTTTGGCGTAAGCCTGAATAGTCAGACTGGTATCCATCTTGCTCTTCAGGTCGTTGAAGTTGTCAATTTGCTCCTGGTTGGGTTGTACGCCTGACTGTTGGGCGAACTGAATTTGCTGCTGTAGTTCCTGGATATCCTGGATCATTTTATTGGCTTCAGTATCACCTTTAACATTTTCAGTAGCCCTTTCCAGCTCTTTATATTCAGCTGTCTTGCGTATTTCCTCGCCAAGCTCTTTCGCTTTGTTCATAATACTCATAAAAAAACCTCCAGATATTTATTGTAAAGTATCCCTTCTGGATAAGTGCTCTTTATTCCTTCATGAAAGTAAAATAATTTCAATCCTGTCAAAAGATAAAGCTAGATATTTTTTAAAGCATGAAGTAACCTTTCAAAGTCATGACGCCATAGAAGCCGGGGCACAGGGTAAGTTGGATTACCTTCTGCCTCAATTCGGCGGGCCAGCTCGGGTATGTCCTCTTTCTGGATTTCACTAAAACCCGATTGGATGTTCATCTTACTATTCATAGCCCGAATCTTTTCGATGAAAGCTTCTGCGTAAGCACTGTCACTTTCCCGAGAAACCTTTAACCCGGTATAACGGGCCAGCTCAGCCATTTTACGGATTGAGCGCCGATCTTTAGATAGTTCGAGAACATGGGGTAATACCACTGCATTACCAAGCCCGTGAGGAATGCCGTAAAAACCGCCCAGGTTATGGGCAACTGCATGCACGTAACCGACATAAGCGCGGGTGAAAGCTTTGCCGCCATAATGCGAAGCAATTAGCATGGCTTCTCTTGCTTCAAGGTTTGTTCCGTCCCGGTATGAATGTTCAAGGTTTTCAACGATCAATTTCACAGCTTTCAGGGAAAGTTCGTTAGTGTAAGGACTGCCGATCAGTCCTAAATATGCTTCAATCGCATGAGTCAGGGCGTCCATGCCGGTCGTAGCAGTCAGGTGCGGCGGCAGACCGGTTAGTAGCTCAGGATCCAGGATGGCTGTTGCCGGAGTGAGTGTTGGTGAATTAATTGCAAATTTTTCCCGGTTTTCCGGGTCAGATATAACCGCGACAATTGTAGCTTCAGAACCAGTTCCGGCTGTTGTTGGTACTGCCACTAAATACGGTAGTTTGTGCCAGACCTTGAACAGTCCTTTCATTTTTTTGATCGGTTTTTTATTGGTTGTTTTAGCAGCAATTATTTTTGCGCAGTCGATTGGTGACCCTCCACCGAAAGCGACAACCCCCTGGCAATTGTTGGCTTGGTAGGCCTGCAACCCAGCTTCTACATTGGCAATAGTCGGATTGGGTTTTACTTCGCTGAAAACAGTGTAAGATAGTGCTGCTTCAGCTAAAGTGTGCAGCAGGTTATCGATTAAGCCGATCCTGACAATGTCGCTGTCGGTTACAATTAAAACTCTTTCAATTCCTTTTTCTTTAAGCAGCCCGGCAACCCGGGCGATGCTGCCTGGCCCTGTTACTGTTTCGGGCTCAGGAAAAGGCAGGATCCGGGTGACCACTTTAAAAATGTAATGCCTTAAGCGTGAATAAATAGCCTTCATTTGTAATCTCCTCCCGGCCCTGGAGCAAGACACAAGGCCTAATTAATTGTCTGAATATTACTACTTGCAATTTTTGTGGCCGTTAATATGTGTTCAATTTTGTGAAATACTGTTGCCGGGCGGTCTACGACACCTGGAATGAATGTTCGTCAGTCAGGTAATTTGTACAGCTGCCCATGTTTTGCATGGTTATTTTTTCATTCGGTTTGATTATGGCAAAACCCTGGTCCCACCGATTTTGCAATGCAGCAACCATCAAGTTTAAATCTGCGGGAACCACTTTTAACTGGAGCCCGAGCTGCTCTGCTATTCCTGTTGCTTCCTTTAAAAATTCATTTGTATCGTAAGCCCCGGTGTCGATCACTACCAGGTGGGTGTAATGTTTAAGCATTATCCTGAAAATATATTTAGTTAAAAGAAATATATTATTAAAAAATAATAATATTAAATATAAATA
>CAZCHW010000158.1:0-5380 GCA_964498375.1 uncultured Syntrophomonadaceae bacterium
AGGTTAGCGAAATATTTAAAAAATTTCAAGGAGGTTGTCTGAATGCCGCTAGATCCAACTAAACATGCTGACTGGGAAATAGCCGAAGCTGCTGAAGCAAATATGAAGCAGGTTTACCAGTTGGCAGACGAGCTCGGCCTGGATAAGGAAGAGCTGTTGCCCCATGGTCATTATGTGGCCAAAGTAGATTACAAAAAAGTATTGGAAAGACTGAAAGACAGACCTGATGGTAAATATGTTGATGTAACAGCCATCACCCCCACTCCGCTGGGCGAAGGAAAATCGACTTCAACAATGGGCCTGACCCAGGGTATGGGCAAGCGTGGTAAAAATGTAATTGCAACAATCCGTCAGCCCTCCGGCGGACCGACCATGAATGTTAAAGGTTCTGCTGCCGGCGGTGGTTTAGCCCAGTGTATACCTCTGACACCGTTTTCGCTCGGTTTAACCGGTGATATTAATGCGATTATGAATGCCCACAACCTGGCGATGGTTGCGTTAACCTCACGTATTCAGCACGAGTTCAATTCCACGGATGCATTTCTTGAGCGCAGTGGCCTGAAGAGACTGAATATTGATCCCCGTAATGTGGAAATGAAGTGGATTATCGACTTTTGCGCCCAGGCTCTCAGAAATATTATCATCGGTTTGGGTGGCAGAAAAGACGGATTCATGATGAGTTCAAACTTTGCTATCGCCGTATCTTCAGAGGTTATGGCTATTTTGGCTGTAGCGAAGGACTTAAAAGATATGCGTGAGCGGATGGCCAAAATTGTGGTTGCCTACGATAAGCGGGGCAAACCTGTCACTACCGGGGATCTCGATGTAGCCGGTGCAATGACTGCCTGGATGGTTGAAGCGATTAACCCGAACCTCCTGCAGACGATTGAAGGCCAGCCGGTCTTTGTTCATGCCGGTCCTTTTGCCAATATAGCTATTGGCCAATCTTCGATTATTGCAGACCGGGTAGCTCTTAAACTGAGCGATTATGTTATTACTGAGTCTGGTTTTGCTGCGGATATCGGATTTGAGAAATTCTGGAACCTTAAGTGTCGGATGTCCGGCCTGACTCCGCACTGTGCAGTGATCGTAGCCACCATTCGTGCGCTTAAATGCCATGGTGGTGCACCGATTCCTCTGCCAGGGCAGCCGCTTGATCCGGCTTACGGCAAGGAAAATGTTGAGTGGGTCGAAAAGGGTTGTGAAAACCTGATTCACCATATCAAGACGGTTAAAAAAGCAGGCATCAACCCGGTTGTCTGTATTAACCATTTCTATAGTGATACTGACAACGAAGTTAATGCAGTTCGCCGCCTGGCTGAAGAAGCCGGAGCCAGGGTTGCTCTGTCAAAACACTGGCAGTATGGTGGTGATGGAGCGACCGAGTTTGCTGATGCAGTAATTGAAGCATGTAACGAGCCGAACGAATTCAGGTATCTCTATGAGCTCGATACTCCACTGCGCCAGCGGATTGAATTAATTGCCAAAGAGGTATACGGCGCCGACGGTGTTGAATACTCATCTGAAGCACTTGAGAAGGCTAAGCGAATGGAAGCGGATCCCGAAATTGCCAAAATGGGAACCTGCATGGTTAAGACGCACCTCAGCCTGACCGATAACCCGGCTCTCAAGGGAGTGCCGAAAAATTGGAAACTCTCTGTTCGCGACATTCTTACCTACGGTGGCGCCGGTTTTGTAGTGCCGGTGGCCGGAGCTATCTCACTGATGCCCGGTACAGCAGCCAACCCGGCTTACCGCAGGGTTGATGTTGACGTTGACTCCGGAAAAGTTAAAGGACTGTTCTAGAACGCTTAGAGGCTTTTTAGCATTGACTGGATCAACAGAGGGGACGCCTGAAGGCGTCCCCTTTAAAGTCCTTATGACACAGAAAACTAGTAAAGAAGTATTATTTTATTGAAAAGAATCGCAGAGTTGAACCGCCTCACCGGCAGGAAGCCGGTTTTCCAGAACCTGACCGACAGTTTTTGTCCAGCCGGGAACAAGCAGGTTTGGAGCTAAATCGTTCAGGGGGATCAAAACAAAATCCCGTTCTTCCATGCGTGGATGCGGTAAAGTCAACAGCGGGGTATTGATGATTACACCTTCATAAACCAGCAAGTCCAGATCAATAATCCTCGGGCCCCAATGTTCTGTTCTGATCCGGCCCATTTGGTCTTCTAAATCCAGCAGGGTTTGCATTAAAATGGTCGGTGGCAGTTTGCTCTCAAGCAAGGCGCAGGCATTTAAATACGGCCCCTGCTCCGGCCCCCCAACCGGTGCTGTTTCATAGATGCCCGATAATTGCCGGACAAAAATACCGGTTCTAGAATTAATTAAGGTCACAGCATTCTGTAAATTAGATTTCCGGTTTCCCAAATTTGTCCCAAGTGCAATATACGCCTTGCTCATTGTCTGTCCACCACCCTGATCCCCTGTTTACATGATTGCTTCATTACCTGCCACGGGTGACAACAACCGATACCCCACCCTGCACGCCGGGAATGGGAGGGTTGGGCTTTCTCACTTCAACGGTTGCTTCCAGGAGGCCCTCCAGGGCAAGCAGCTTGTCGGCGATCCGGCAGGCCAAAGTTTCCAGTAGCTGCTGGCTGGGGCCGTACATAACTTCTTCAACGGCAGATACGGCACTCCGATAATCTGGAACAGCCGATATTTGGTCTTCCCGGTGGTTATTTAAATCTATCCCCAGCTCCAGACTAACCTGGAATTCCTGCCCCAGGGTTTGTTCCTCCAGCAGTACGCCATGATAGGCGTAGCAGACAATGCGCTCAACAATAATTCGATCCATTCAACCTTACCTCCGTATCATGGCATCAGTCATAGTTACCACTCTTTTCATCTCTTTTACATCATGGACCCGGACAATGTCTGCTCCAGCACTTATGCCGTATGCTATAGTAGCACCTGTTCCTTCAATGCGTTCTTCAACAGGCAAGTTCAGGGTATTGCCGACAATTCTTTTCCTCGATGTGCCAAGTAAAAGGGGATAGCCCAAATCGCGGATTTCCCGCAGATGCAGCATAACATCAAGATTTTGAAGGTGATCTTTCCCGAATCCGATGCCGGGGTCAATAATAATCTTGTTCTCAGCAACACCTGCCTCTATGGCCAGATATACAGATTCTAGCAATTCACGGATAATGTCGCCTATCAGATCATCATAATTGGTGCTGCGCCGGTTGTGCATCAAGCAGATCGGAACCTGGTAGCGGGCAGCCACTGCTGCAATAGCCGGATCTTCTTTAAAGCCCCAGACGTCATTAAGAAGGTCTGCACCCGCTGCCAGAGCAATTTCGGCTGTTTCGGCCTTGTAAGTATCGATAGAAATCGGCAGGTTAAAAGAATGGTCTTTCTTTAATCGTTCAATAACAGGTATTACCCGATCCAGTTCTTCCCGGGCGGTTACCTTTGCTTCGTTTTCGTAGCCGGGCCTGGTTGATTCCCCACCGATATCAATGATGTCTGCCCCTTCCTCGGCCATGCGATAAGCCTGTTCCAGTGCCCGATCGAAATTGTTAAACCTGCCTCCGTCTGAAAACGAATCCGGAGTGACATTAAGAATGCCCATAACCAGAGTTCTCTCTCCGACAGGGAAGGAAAGGTTTCCGATTTGCAGGACAGAGCGGGGAAGGTTTAAAGCCCTGTCCAGGGTGATTAATATGGATCGGCCCAGATGGGCCAGGTTACCTTCATGATGTTCCAGGTTCAGGGCCAACATCCTTAATTCTTCCTCAGAGCCTGAGATAATGGCACTGTTTACCCCGGCGGGATCGCGATAAAAACAGATTGCCTTATTTTGACCAGGCCTGCTTTTTTCAAGCTCGGATAGTTGAGACCGGTCCAGGTCGCGCAGCTTGATAGTGTGACATAGCCCGTTGCGGAGGTAATGCCCCGCTGCACTTTCACTTATTCCCAGAAGTTTTAGCTGATGTGGAACCAGGTTGCGGTTAAGATAAATTGTTTGCATAAAAGTTGATCACCCCGATTAATCAGTATTCCAGCCTGTCACGGTGCGGCTGTCTATCCAGCGTGTGGCAAGAATGGTGAGCCTCACAGGTGAAACAGATTCGCGAGTGTTTGTCTGCCCGGTAAAGGGCTTGATCCAGGGGGGTATAAACCTCCTGTCCGGCAGGGTCATGGCGATGACGGCTAATTGCCCGGGTAATCAGGCCAATTTCATCCCTGCTGAAGCCGGCTGACCTGAGCAGGGGCTCGGCCAGTGTGGAACTGAGAATTGCATGGTCTCCTTTACCGGCACATTCCTGCCAGCGTCCAATATCGTGCAGCAGGGCAGCAGCATAGGCTATTTCCCGGGAAATATAGGGTACCCCGCTCTCTAAAATAAAAATCCAACTTAGTCTGGCTGTTGCCAGTAAGTGCTCAAATTGATGTGAACAATAGATTCGGCCCTGTTCTGCTTCTTCATTTAAATGCAAGTAGTGCTGATAACGGGAATCGTTAATCAGCCGGTTTACCCTGTCCATAAATTCTCCGGAAGAGCTCATATCCACTGCCTACTTGTTTCCTTTGATCAGGCTGAAAACCTCGACGCGGGAGCTGGAATTTCTTCTGAATAAACCGCGCACAGCTGATGTAACTGTAGTTGCTCCCGGTTTGCCGACACCACGAATACTCATGCAGAGGTGTTCTGCTTCGATTACGACCACTACTCCTTTTGGGTTAAGTTCCTCTGTGATGATATCAGCGATATTGCTGGTTAAGCGTTCCTGCAGTTGCGGTCTGCGGGATACTGTTTCGACAACCCTGACCAGTTTACTAAGCCCGACAACACGGCCGCCAGCCGGGAGGTAAGCGACATGTGCTTTGCCGTAAAAGGGGAGCAGGTGATGTTCGCACATGGAATAGAAAGAAATGTCTTTGACCAATACTATTTCGTCGTGTCCGTCCTCAACAAAGCAGGTTTGCAGGTGTGAGCGCGGATCCTGGTGGAGCCCGCTGAACAGTTCGGCATACATGTTGGCGACCCGCTTTGGAGTGCCGACCAGCCCTTCCCGGTTGAGATCTTCGCCGACCGCCTCCAGGATCATTTCTACCGCTTTAATGATTTTTTCTTTATCCAAGATATATTCCGCCTTTCATCTAATAGAGAATTATCCCGGGCAACCAGATAACCAGACTATGCAAAAGTGCACAAGCCAGAATATTTTCGGTCCGGGTGTAAAGATAGCCAAGTATAGCGGCCAGACCGGGAACCAGTACAGCCAACTCCAGGTAAGTGTAGGGATAGGAAAGCATCCAGGGGGTAGTCAGGGCAATAAAACTGAAGCGCGATAATGAGGCGAGTATGATCATTACGATTAATCCCCGGGTCAGCCCCAGCTGCCTGCTAAGCACTGCCTGG
>CAZCHW010000159.1:0-5366 GCA_964498375.1 uncultured Syntrophomonadaceae bacterium
CTGCTAAAAAGCAGGGGGCTGAAGCTGACTATCCAGAAATTTGATCCTTACATAAACTATGATCCCGGAACAATGAGCCCCTATCAGCACGGCGAGGTTTTTGTCACTGAAGATGGTGCGGAAACCGATTTGGATCTTGGTCATTACGAAAGATTTATCGACGAACACTTAACTCGCCATAATAATGTTACTGCTGGAAAAATTTACTGGTCGGTCATTGAGGGTGAACGCGAAGGTTTGTATAATGGCAATACCGTTCAGGTAATTCCCCATATAACAGATCAAATTAAAAAATGTGTTACCAAGCTTGAACAAAACAGTGAATTGGATTTGGTTATAACCGAAATTGGTGGTACTGTTGGCGATATAGAAAGTCTGCCTTTTCTGGAAGCAATTCGTCAGTTACGTTATGAAATCGGCTGGGAAAATGTGCTTTTTATACATGTCACCCTGGTTCCGTTCTTACGTATGTCAGGTGAGCTAAAAACCAAACCGACCCAGCATAGTGTCAAGGAATTACGCTCAATTGGTATTCAGCCCGACTTGATCGTCTGCCGGACGGAGTACCCCCTGGGTGACGATTTAAGAAGAAAGATAGCCCTCTTTTGTAATGTTCAGCCTGCAGAGGTTGTTGAGAATATAGATACTGGTATTATCTATGAAGTTCCCCTGTTGCTTCGCGAACAGAATCTGGATCAAATGGTCATTGATAAATTGGATCTAAAATGCGATCCTGCAGACCTGAATGACTGGCAATCCATGGTTGATCAGGCTCAAGGGTTGAAAGATGTAGTAAATATTGCCCTGGTTGGTAAATATGTGGCTCTTCCTGATGCTTATATTAGTATTAATGCAGCTCTGGCTCATGCAGGTTTAGCACACAATGTCAAGGTGAACACTATTCTGGTTCCCGCTGAAGACTTGGAGTGTGGCGAATCTGAGCAAATTTTAAACCAAGCCGATGCTGTCCTGGTTCCGGGTGGGTTTGGAGAGCGGGGAATTGAAGGTAAAATTTGTGCAGTTCGTAAAGCAAGAGAAAGTAACCTGCCTTTCCTCGGACTTTGTTTGGGGATGCAGTGCGCTGTAATTGAATTTGCCCGTAATGTGGCAGGAATGAGCGATGCTCACAGCACAGAATTTAACCCGGATACAAAAGCTCCGGTGATTGATTTTCTTCCTGGTCAGAAAGACAATACCCGAATTGGCGGAACTTTGCGCCTTGGCGCTTACCCCTGCTCGGTAAAAAATGGTACCCTGGCGGCAAAAGCGTACCGTCAGGATCTGATCTGTGAGCGTCACCGGCACCGCTATGAGTTTAATAATAATTACCTGAAGCAGCTTGAAGAGGCGGGGATGGTGTTCAGCGGTTATAACAAGCAGGATGATCTGGTTGAAATGATTGAACTTAAAGATCATCCGTGGTTTGTTGCTGTGCAGTTTCATCCGGAATTTAAATCCCGACCAACCCGACCACACCCCCTGTTTAAAGATTTTATCGGTGCGGCGATTGCCCGAAAAAATATCCGGGATCATTAATAATTATTAATGCTGTTTCTGTTAGAGTGATCCGTTTATCCATACTTGTTTTTCGGAGGAAGCTAAATGCTTCCTCTTCGTTTAGATGGTGCCGGCTAATTAAAATAGCTTTCGCTTTTTCTATAATCTTTCGTTCATTAATTATTTTTTGTAAAGAGGCAATCTCCTGGTGCATCTTTTTTTTATGGGCAAATTCTGTAGAAACGGCATTGGCAACAGCAACAAGCACGGATTCTTCTACAGGCCAGTTAAGCACAACACACTGGTTAATTGTTTTTTTCCCTTTGTTTAAGTAAATTGCTGCAGAGAGGTTATCACTTTTAATGATTTCTGCCAGTTCCTGAATATTGCCGGGAGGCAGATCAGTATCGAGGACAGCCAGCCATGGTTGAACTGTTCTAAGCAGGCGCAGGAATAGCGAAACATTTTTTGCATCACCGGCAGACTGATAACCGGCCCTGTTTAAAATAGACGTAACCGTCTTCTTAAAAGAAGTATCAGCGCTACCGATGCAGTAATCGTAACGTGTATTGCTCATAGTAAGTAGCTCCCTGACATCAAGGTTGCTGTAAGCCCTGAAATATATAACATAATAGTATGTTTTTTAGCTTAAAATGGCAATAGGCCCTGCAGTTTCTGAACAGTAAAAGGACCCCCGTTATTGGGGGCCCTGATTGGCAGTTGATTAATTGATTTAAAATCTGGCCAGATATTGTTTTACTTCCCAGTCGTGAACCTGAATCCGGTAGTCCATCCACTCTTTCATGCGGCCTTCTCTGAACCGATCATAAATATGTTGGCCCAGAGCTTCCTGAATAACCGGGCTGTTATCCAATTCTTTTATTGCTTCAAACAGCGTTCCCGGCAAACTTTCAATTTTATAACTGACCTTCTCTTCCTCAGTCATAGTGTATATGTTCAGGTTTACCGGTTCTGGTGGATCAATTTTATTTAATATGCCATCCAGCCCAGCCCGCAGCATAACGGCAAAAGCCAGGTAAGGGTTGCATGAGGGATCGGGGCTGCGCAGCTCAGCACGGGTTCCTATTCCCCTGCGGGCCGGAACTCTTACCAGGGGGCTGCGGTTACGGTGTGACCAGGCGATATAGACCGGTGCTTCGTAACCGGGAACTAGTCTTTTATATGAATTAACCAGGGGGTTGGTTACTGCGGTGTAGGCTTTGGCATGTTTAAGCAACCCACCAATAAACCAGAGCATTTCCTGACTTAATTCATTTGGTGCATTGGAATCGTGGAAAATATTTTTTCCGTCCTTGAAAAGCGATAAATGGGTGTGCATACCCGACCCGTTTATCAGCGCGATCGGCTTTGGCATAAATGTGGCGTAAAGCCCGTGGCGCTGGGCGATAGTTCTGACCACAAACCGAAAAGTAGATAGATCATCGGCAGTGTGCAGGGCATCTCCATATTTAAAATCAATCTCATGCTGCCCGGGAGCGACCTCGTGGTGGGAGGCTTCAATCTCCAGTCCCATCTGCTCCAGGCTCATCACCATATCGCGACGGGCACTTTCACCAAGATCGGTGGGGGCAAGGTCAAAATATCCGCCCTGGTCGTGGGTTTTCAGGGTAGGAGCGCCATTTTCATCGATATGGAACATAAAAAATTCCGCTTCAGGGCCGCAGTTCATGGTAAAACCATGCTCTGCAGCAAAATCGATCATTCTCTTTAACTGGCTGCGCGGGCAGCCGGCAAACGGTTCCCCTTCTGGGGTATACACATCGCACATAATCCTTGCTGCTCCATTTTCGCTAGGTCCCCAGGGGAAAACAGTAAAGGTATCGAAATCGGGACGCAGGTACATATCAGATTCTTCTATCCTGACAAAGCCCTCTATTGATGAACCATCAAACATTAACTCGTTATCAAGCGCTTTAGGTAGTTGATCCCGTGTAATTGCCACATTTTTTAACTGACCAGACAAGTCAGTAAACTGCAGGCGAATAAATTTTATTCCTGACTCTTTTGCCATAGATAATACGTCTTCTTTGGTCATTCCCATTCAATCCAGCTCCTTTATCGTTGTATTATTCCTAAAAAAATGAGAAGACGCCCGCTCACAGCAGCACAGCTGCACTAGCGGGCGCCTTTGCCCATAAAGAGTATAAAGGTTAGGTGTAGAAATGTCAACCGGAAATAATGGTTATTTATGGTATCGAGGTTTGCCACGGACTGACATAATTTGCAAGCCACTATTCCGTTGATCTGATAAATATGGTTAAACCGTTAAAATTTGGTCATAAAATGTAGACGGCAGGATATTGCAGAAGTATAATTAAGAAAACATGCAGTAAAATTTGATCTTTCTTTCAACCCTGTTAAAAGGTGTGAGCCGAACTTAATGGTTTTATGGCGGGGCAAAAACAACAAAAAAGTAAATAATAAAAAACAATTATTAATGGTCCAATCCGGACCGATTAAAATTATTCCTTCAAACTTTCAGCATATTGGAAGCCGGGATAACCAGGAGGACGGATTTGCTTTTTCAGATCTCGGAGATCAAAATGATGTAAACCGGAAGGGTGTTTTAGCGGTTGTCGCCGATGGTATGGGGGGGTTAACCAGGGGTGAAGCAGCCAGCCGTAAGGCAGTGGAAATTTTTCTGGAAGATTACAGCGTTTACGATGGCCTGGAGGAGCCTGCCTGCTTTTTAAGCCGGACGTTAAACAGAGCAAACACTGCCGTTTACGATCTGGCTTTTCAGGATGGAGTTGAAGTGGAACTGGGAACCACCCTGGCGGCAGTATTAATTAACGCCGGTTGTCTGAGCTGGGTTTCAGTCGGCGATAGCAGGATATATTATTATCATCGCGATGATATCTACCAGCTAACGGTTGATCATGTTTATGCGAACCATCTGGAACGCCAGGTTGAAGAAGGTCGCCTGACTCGCCAGGAGGCTGATGGACACCCGGAACGTGGTTATCTGACCGGTTTTCTTGGGCTGCCTGAAGTAAGGGAGAGTTGTTGCAGCAGTGAGCCAGTGATTTTGGAACCGGGCGATCAGGTGTTAATATGTAGTGATGGGCTCTACAATACCCTTTCAGTTGACGAGATTGTTCAGGTCCTGGAGTCGAATCGGGTCAATACTGCCGATAAGCTCGGCCAGATGGTCCTGACAAAGAATCAGCATCATCAAGACAATGTTACTGTGCTGGTGTTGACCTGCTGTTAAGAAATAGTAATTATTTGGGATCCGGGTAGAAAAGATTAAAACCTAATTGAAGGAGGAGGGGATTATGCAGATGAAGGAGAGATTTCTTAAGCTGGTAGTCTTTGTGATGGTGATTGTATTTGTTTTAATGATAATCACACCGGTATCGGCGCAGGGGACAATTGATGATGCCAGGAAAAGTGTAGTGCGAATTATTGCGCTTGAACCGGGATGGCGTGACAGTGCTTTTCCTGATTACATTATTGGGTCTGGTTTTATTATTGGTGAAAATGAACCGTTTGAATATGTAGCCACCGCTTTTCACGTTGTCGATCCTGCTGAGCTGGGCTACGACAGTTTAGAAGTATTTATCTGGCGATCCATGGATGACATGGTTCCTGCAAGAGTGCATGTTAGCCTGCCTGCAGTTGATATGGCGTTGCTGAGGATCGATCCGGCACACCTGCTTTATGGTTACGAACCTCTGCCGATCGGAAGAAGAGACCTGGTCAATGTGGGAGACGAAGTTTATGCTATCGGCTTTCCCACTGCAGCCGATTTGGGCCTCAGCGATATTCCTGCATCATACTACACAAATACTACAGTGACTAAAGGAATAGTCAGCCGTTTTACTACTGTTGACGGAACCGGCTAT
>CAZCHW010000160.1:0-5350 GCA_964498375.1 uncultured Syntrophomonadaceae bacterium
GTTTGGTAAACACAGTAAAAAGGTCTCTAACAAACTACGCAGCAGCGACGCTGCACAGATTTAACCGCAAGCGAACATAAAGCGAACGGTGAAGACATTGCCGTCGAGCTCAGGGGCGTAGCAGGACCCGACCCTCAAAATAATAGATTACCTTTACTGCTTTCTTGAGGGTCGGGCCGAGGCCCGAAATTGAGTATTGAGTAACGAGGTTTCCTGCGCAGCCCCAAGAGCGAGTCGTAACAATGTCGAGTGAGCGATCAGTGAGCGCAGGTTAAACTGTGCAGCACCCTATCGCCGGTTTACCTTAACCCTTGCTCACTGATCGCTGCGCGCAGAAGGGCCGCGCTTCAGCTGCGTCCTTCCGCCCAGACTACCCTCGTGATTCGCCCTCCGTGGCTCAACACTCGGCGGCCAACCTCCATGTCGGCCGGTCAGCTCCAGTCCTGGCTTCAGCGACCCTTGACGGCTGCTCGCTTTATGTTCGCGCCGGGTTAAGCTTGACCGGCTGCGGGTAAGTGGCGCTCTACCGTAGAATTCACAGCATCCACTCCGCAGCAGCGAAGCTGCACAGATTTAACCGCAAGCGAACGGTGAGGTGAAAAGAGTGCCGTCGAACTCGCGGCGATAACAGATCCCCCGGAACGGGCAGATGAGGAAGCGCAAATGAGCGTTGAGCGAGGGAATTAGCTTGCCGGTGAAGCGAAACCCGGAGCGGGACGGTCGACAGGATGTCGACCGCCGAGCAACAGTCTAGGATGGACTGATTGCGAGGTTGCCCGGGCGCAGGGCTGAAGCAGAACCGCTGCAAGCTGGCCCAAGCGACCGAGCAAATGGCGATTCCTCTCTGCCCGCTACAAATATCGCAGCAATGTCGAGTGAGTGATCAGTGAGCGCCGGTTAAACTGTGCAGCACCTTATCGAGTGTGAGGTTGCCCGGGCGCAGGGCTGAAGCTGAACCGTTGCAAGCTGGCCCAAGCGACTGAGCAAATTAGAAAATAAAGTTAATAAATAGAAAGATAAGGAAATAAGCTTGATTTGTAAGTTAAATTTCCGCTAATTTTAATATTTATTTTCATATTTTAGCAGGAAAAAGTGAAAAGGGGTTGAAATATAGAGTAAAGTGGTGTAAAGTGGTGAAAAGTGGTTGTAATTGCCCCAGATGGAGGCGAACACATGTTCACAGGCGAATTTCAGCATACGTTAGATGCGAAGGGCAGGGTTATCATGCCCTCGCGTTTACGAGATGGATTGGGAGAGCGGTTCGTAATTACCCGCGGTCTTGATCATTGCCTGTTTGTTTATCCCGTTGCTGAATGGACTCGCCTGGAACAAAAGTTGAGCCAGCAGCCTTTTACAAAAAGCGATGCCCGTGCCTTCAACCGGTTTTTCTTCTCCGGGGCCATGGAAGTGGAGTCAGATAAGCAGGGCAGAGTATTAATTCCCCAGTATCTGCGCGATTATGCCGGTATCGAAAAAGAAGTGATGGTTATCGGCGTGGCCGACCGGGTGGAAATCTGGAATGAAGCTTCCTGGAAGGAATATTTCGGTAAAGCCGACGACAATTTCGAGGAGCTGGCTGAAAAACTGGTCGATTTTGACCTTTAAAATGGTGGCTAATCATGGTTGAACTGCATCTGCCGGTAATGGAACAGGAAGTTTTAAGATACCTCATCGGCAGCAATGAGGGAACTTACCTCGATGCCACCTTAGGTGATGGAGGTCATACAGAGGCAATTTGCCGCCGCCTGACCGGTAAGGGAAAGGTAATTAGCCTTGACTGGGACAGGGAAGCTCTTAAACGGGCAGAGGAAAGGCTGAAGCCTTTAAGCGATAGAATTGAACTGGTCCATGAAAGCTACACCCGACTGGAAGAGGTTCTGCAAGAGCTTGGTTTAAAGGATGTTGACGGTATTTTGATTGACCTGGGAGCTTCTACCTTGCAGCTGATGGATCCTGAACGGGGCTTTTCTTTTCACCAGACCGGTGATCTCGATATGCGGATGGATCGCCGCCGGTCTTTGACAGCAAGGGAGATTGTTAACCTTTACAGTGCCGCCGAGCTGGCCGATATATTTTTTCGTTACGGTGAAGAGCGGTGGTCGAAAAGGATAGCCGCTAATATTGTCAGGGTACGCGAACAGGAAGGACCGATTGAAGAGAGCAGGCAGCTGGCTGAGATTGTTAAAGAAGCGGTGCCGGCTCGTTACCGCAGGCAGGGAGGTCATCCGGCGCGCCGCGTATTTCAGGCCTTGCGTCTGGCTGTTAACGGTGAACTGGAAAATATTGAAACGGTTTTGCCCCGGGCAGTCAGTGCTCTGGCTAAAGGCGGCAGAATTTGTGTCATCTCTTATCACTCTCTTGAAGATCGCCTGATTAAATTATTCTTTCGCGATCAGGCGGCACCTTGTAAATGCCCGGTTAATATGCCCTGTGTTTGCGAAAAAGAGCCGGTCCTGAAAGTCCTGACAGGAAAGGCGATTAAGCCAACAGAGGTCGAAGTGGCAAATAACCCGCGGGCCCGAAGCGCCAGGCTCAGGGCGGCGGAAAAACAATAGCAAGAATTTTAGAAAGCAGGTGGGTTTTATGCAGCAGGCACGGCAGTTGTCGACGGCAGGCAGGATTATAGCTCCCCGGTATCCGGAGGGAAAACCGTATTCAAGACCTGAACCGGGACGGAAAGCAAAAAAGTTTAAACTGTTGTTGATCATGACGCTCTGTTTTTTGCTGGCCCTGGCGGTGGTAGCCCAGTATTCAACACTGGTTATTGCCAACTACCGGCTTGGTGAGGCCAGGACAGAACTGGTTTCACTCCAGGAAGCTTCACGTCTGCTGGAGCTTGAAGTGGCCAGACTTAGTTCAGTTGGCAGGATTGACCAGATAGCCCGCAATGAACTGGGTATGGTAGAGCCTGAAATTGGACAGCTCAGAATTATAACAGCCGGTTTAAATCACGATAACCGCCTGGGAGAGTGAACCCTGCATGTCAGAATTTGCGGTAAGCCGGAAAAAAGTCAGGAAACGATTAATCATTGGATTTATTATTACCTTTATTGTAACCCTGCTCCTGATCAGCCGGCTGGCCTGGATCCAAATTGTGCAGGCCGATCAACTTTACGACCAGGCCTGGCAACAGTGGAATCACGCAATTCCGGTTAAAACCGACAGGGGTTCAATATACGATCGGCAGGGCCGTTTGTTGGCGGGAACACAGCAAGCTTACACGGTGGCAGCAATCCCGCCCCAGGTTGAAGACCCGCAGGAAGCAGCTGCAGCCCTTGCCCCGGTGCTGCAGATGAGTGAAGAAAGTATTCTGGAATTAATTACGCTGGATCGCAGCGCTGTTTATATTAAACGGAAAGTGGACATTCAGGTCAGTGAGGCGGTAAGAACGATGGATATTCCAGGCATAGTATTTTTTAATGAAGAAAAACGCGATTACCCGGGAGAGAACCTGGCTGCCCAACTGCTCGGTTTCGTCGGAATGGATCAGGGCTGGTCCGGACTGGAAGTTTATTACGAAGATTACCTCAGTGGCAGTGAAGGAAGGCTGTTATTTCCCGCCGATGCCTGGGGCCGCCAGGTTCCCCACGATTTTAACCGGATCAGTGCTCCGGAACCGGGTAACGATTTATATTTGACTATAGATGAAACGATTCAGCATATTGTTGAAAAAGAGTTAGACCGGATCATGGAAGAGGCAGCCCCACTTCAGGTTGTTGCAATTGCTGTCGATCCGAAGAGCGGAGCTGTCCTGGCAGCTGCAGCACGGCCGGACTACAATCCGGCTGATTATACCAATTACGACTCCGAACTCTGGAGTTTAAAACCGGTAACGTCAGCTTTTGAGCCGGGATCGACTTTTAAGATGGTAACCCTGGCTGCCGCTATTGAGGAAGGGATCTTTAATCCCGACGAACACTTTTTCTGTCCCGGGCACGTAACTATCAGCGGACGACGGATTAATTGCTGGACCATCGACCGCGGCGGTCATGGCGACATTACTTTATATCAATCGGTTGGTGGGTCGTGTAACCCGGCCTTTATCGAACTGGGTAACCGGTTAGGTAAAGAAACGCTCTTTGAATATATAGAAGCATTTGGTTTCGGGCAGCTGACCGGGATTGATTATCCCGGAGAAAGTCCCGGACTGGTTTTTCCGCCGGAGCTGCAGGGGCCCCTGGAGTTGGCTACTACCTCTTTTGGCCAGGGTGTATCAGTAACCCCGCTTCAACAAGTTCTTGCCTATGCAGCCATGGCTAATGGCGGCTACCTCTACAAGCCTTATCTGGTAGAAGAAATTCTTGATCAGGATGGAGAGGCAGTATACAGGGCTGAGCCCGAACTTGTCCGCCAGGTAATTTCAGAACAGACTTCAGCTGCCATGGTTGACTTGATGGAAAGTGTAATTCTCGAAGGGACCGGTTCAACGGCAGCCCTGGAAGGATACCGGGCTGCAGGTAAAACCGGCACTGCAGAAAAGCTTGGTTCAGATGGGCAGTATAGCAGCAGTAATTTTATTTACTCATTTGTTGGTTTTGCACCACTTGAAGATCCTCGTCTGGTGCTTTATGTAGCGGTTGACAGTGTAACCCGGGGGCCGCGTTTCGGTTCATATACCAGTGCACCGCTCTTTAAAAATATTATGGAAGAATCTTTAAATTACCTGTTAGTTTCACCTTCGGATTTTCCGGAGTCTGAGGAAGAGTAAAAGGGGTACAGAGATGAAATTAAGTGGTCAGGAAATAATTGAAGCCTGTGGGGGGACAATCCTGCAGGGAGATCCCGGAGTTACAATAACCGGTGTGCAGATTGATTCGCGCCAGGTTAAAACCGGTGACCTCTTTATTCCCTTCCGGGGGGAGCAGACTGACGGACATCTATACATCGCTGCTGCCGCGGCCGGCGGGGCTGCCGCGGCATTTCACGAGCTTGATCGCAAACAGGAAAGTAACCTTCCAGATGAAATTTTACTGATCGGGGTAGAAGATTCACTGATTGCCTTGCAAAATCTGGCTTCGGCCTACCGCCGCCGTTTCAATCTGCCGGTGATCGGTATAACCGGCAGCAGCGGAAAAACCACGACAAAAGATTTTACTGCCGGAGTGTTGTCGGCTAAATTTGATATTTTGAAAACTACAGGCAACCTGAACAATGAAATTGGTTTGCCTTTGACCATATTAAAATTGGAACAACAGCACCAGGCTGCAGTTCTCGAAATGGGGATGAGCGCGCCAGGTGAAATTTCTACTTTATGCAAGATAGCCGATCCTTCGATCGGGATTATCACTAATATTGGTGAGGCACATATCGAACTACTTGGTTCTATTGATGCCATTGCCAGGGCAAAAGG
>CAZCHW010000161.1:0-5339 GCA_964498375.1 uncultured Syntrophomonadaceae bacterium
ACAGGTCGGCGCTGCGGTCTTTCAAGTAGGTCACCCCGGCCATCGCTTCACAAAACTTAGCCCGCGACACTGCTGTAACAATCAGCTCATCCGGCTTATCATAACCGACGTTGCGCAGGGCAACTAGGGAGGCCCACTTAATCATTTCCTGTTGGCCGAGGAGCGCAATTGCCTGGCGGATCGAACGGATCGGAAAGCGCACTGGAAAGGCAATAGAATTTATAAATCTCAACAGTTTGTAGGAAAGAGAAGGATCCTGCTTAATCAGTTTTTCGACCTGGTCAAAATCCATTTCCTGCTTGTAGATCTCTTGCAACAAACGCAGGTTCTGCATTTTTGTACTCGGAATATCCCGTCCGATTACTATTGCAGGTTCACAGAAGAAATATCCCTGGAAGTAGTCAAATCCGCCGGTCATGGCATCACCATAATCCTGAACTGATTCTACTTTTTCAGCCAGGAGTTTTTTATCACTGGTTCTGAAGTGGTCAATAATTTTCTTTCTTTCTGCTGCATCACTGCTTTGAAAGTCAACCTTGATAATGTCAACCAGGTCAACCAGACCCATACACCTGGAACTCAGATCGAAATCATCCAGAATCAGCGAATAGCCCTGCTCGTGCAATGAACGACACTTTTCAAGGGTTTCCTGATCAGGTTCAATATCCTCTGTTATTTCGATTGCAACCAATTCTTTCGGCAACAGCAAGGCCGTTTCGTTATCGAGCAGCTGCTTGGTAAAATTAATAAAGGCTTTTTTACCCCGGGTAATCCGGTCAAGTCCGATGCTTAAAAAACTATTTGATATTACTTCAGCCGTCGCCAAATTGCCATCCTTTTCAGGATTAAAGTTTTCTTCACTGGTACGGTATAAGAGTTCGTAGGCAACCACTTTTTGCCTTCGGTCAAAAACAGGCTGCCTGGCCAGGTAAATTTTCACCCTATAACCCCCTAATTTGCTTCGTTTTCAGCAGGAATATCATTGGTGACTATTATAAACTAAAGAGGTCCCCCGCGTAAAATACAATACTACAATTCGCGAAAGACCCCTAAATCCCTTTAAAAAATGGCAGTAATTAATGTTTCCTGATCATTTATAACTCTTCTGAAACCTGCCGCCCCGCCGATGCAAGGTCATTGAGCGCTATTTGCTCTTCAGTAGAAAGAATTTTATTCAGGTTGAGGATGATCAGCAGTCGGTCCTTAATTTTACCGACTCCGAGAATTAAATCTGTGTGCCTGCCGGCAACCTGATCGGGAGAATCCTGAATATGATCATTGGGCAGTCGAATTACTTCGCTCACCGAATCAACAATTAAACCGACCATCCTGGTTTCAACTTCAACTATGATGATCCGGCTTGAGTCTGTTCGTTCCACCTCTTTTAAACCAAAACGTTTTCGCAGATCAATTACCGGTATTACCTCGCCGCGCAGGTTGATTACTCCTTCAACAAAATCAAGCGAACGGGGTAAAGGCGTAACCTTGACCATCTTTAATACTTCGCGTACATCGGCAATATTGCAGGCAAATTCTTCATTTTCAAGGACAAATACAACCAGTTGTGTCTCGCTCTCCCTGACCAGTTCAGCCACGTTAAGCCCTCCTTCAGGTATTAACTTAATTTTAATACTTAAACTTCTGCAGTTCGTTAAACAACTTTTCCGCCGATGCTCTTAGCTCTTCAGCAGTGGCAGCCATCTCCTCCATGGTCGAAGACTGTTCTTCAATGGAAGCGGCCATTTCTTCACTGCCGGCGCTTAGCTCCTGGGCTGCCGAAGCAGTATCTTCAACCTGGCTTGAAATAGCCTTTACATCGGCTAAAATCTCAGTAAAGGTCTGTCCCGTTTTTGATACAACTTTCGTACCTGCTTCCACATCCTCTACGCCCAGGGTCATACTTTCCAGGGCTTTCTGGCTTTCTTCCTGGGTGGCCAGGATCATCTCGCCAATTTCGGTAGCCGCTTTTGCTGACTGTTCGGCCAGCTTGCGCACTTCTTCAGCGACAACAGCAAACCCGCGTCCCTGTTCACCGGCCCTGGCCGCTTCAATAGCGGCATTGAGCGCCAGCAGGTTGGTTTGATCGGCGATATCGGTAATTACATTGAGAATCTGGCCGATATCCCGGGAACGCTGATCAACTTCGGCAATAACAGTTTGCAGATCGCTAACCCGGTTATTGATTACCTGCATCTGGCTGACTGCTTCTTCTATCGCGCTGTTACCCTCTTCTGCCCGGCTTAAAATGCGGGTATTTGCTTCTGCCATAACCTGAGAACTGCTGCTCAGGTTTTCAGCATTTCCGGCGAACTGATTCGTAGAAGCAGAAAGTTCTTCCAGGGAAGCGCTCATCTCTTCCGACGCAACCGATACAGCTTCGCTGCCGCTGTTTACACCATTTGAAAGTTCGACAGTCTGGCTGACCAGGGTCCTGAGATTTGCGCTCATTTCGTTAAAAGACAGGGCCAGTTGACCAATTTCATCATGTCTTCCCACAGCGGTATCGACGGTGAAATCACCGGAAGCAATCTGCTTAAAGGATCTGACCAGTCCTGATAAGGGTTTCAATGATTTATTAACCAGCATGTAGAGCAGGAAGAGGATCAAAACCAGACCGGCCAGGGCAATAGCCGACGAAAGAATAACCATCTGCACAATCGGGCCCATGATCTCCTGTCGGTCGACCGACATTAACAGTAACCAGTCACCATGCTCTACAACTGCGCTTGCATAATATCTCTGTTCTCCCCCGATTCCTGCTGCTTCAAATACCCCGACAGTGCTTTCTTCTTGCTGCAGTACCGGCAGGTTGCTTAAATAAGTAATCTGTGCAGCTGCAGAACCGATCAGCTCTTCATGAGGCCCCGCTATAATGGCCCGGTCTTTACTAAGCAGGTAAAATTCGGCCGTTTCATAGGGCCTTAATTCAGCAAGGTAATTTGTCACATCGTTTAGCCCGATATCAATACCTGCTATACCAACAAAACGCTGGCTAATGATAATCGGCTCGACAATCGAAAGCAGCATTACTCCTTCATACAAATAGGGCTCGGTCATAAAAAGACTGTTTGTGTTTTTCGGTCCCATGTAATAATCGCTCTCTTCCATATCGAGCAAGGGTTCAAGCGCAACTGTTCCATTATCCCTATGCCAGTACGGCAGGTAACGGCCTGCTCCATCATGCCCGGGAGCATTGAAATATTCTTCGTCTGTTCCGTCGGCATTTGGCTCATATCCGAAATATACGCCGAGCAAATAGCTGTTATTGGAATTATCGATAATATTCCTCAGGAAGGAGGTTGACACCTGCCGGTTGCCAAAACCACCGGACATTTGCTGGTCAGCCATGGTTTTAGCAACAGTGATAGCCTGAGTGTTAAGCTGATCAATCTCGCCGGCCGCTTCCCTGGCCAGGCCGGTCATATTATCCTGCACCGCAGTAACCTGAGCCTGGTAAAAGTTGAGCGAGATAATGACAATGATCAGGGCAAATACCAGCAGAATCACCAAACCTGTCTGCATAACAATTCTGGCCCTGATACTTAAATCTCGCCGGCGATCGGATTTTACCTTTGTTTTTTTTAGCTTCACTTTCTTTAACCTCCCTTATCGTCACCAGGGTCTTATTTACTGGTATTTAAACTTTTGCAGCTCCTGGAAGAGACGCTCTGCAGAAGCACGTAATTCCTGCGCAGTAGCGGCCATTTCTTCCATTGTTGATGATTGTTCCTCAACTGATGCAGCCATTTCTTCACTTCCGGCGCTAAGTTCTTCCGCTGCCGCAGCAACATCGCTGATTTGCCCGGTGATAGCAGTAACATCGTTTAAAATATTTGAAAATGTTTCACCTGTCCGGGCGACAACCTCAGTTCCCGCTTCAACATCTTGCACCCCCAGGTTCATGCTTTCCAGGGCCTTCCGGCTTTCTTCCTGGGAGGCGAGAATCATTTCGCCAATTTCGGTCGCTGCGTTTGCTGACTGCTCGGCCAGCTTTCGAACTTCTTCCGCCACCACGGCAAAACCGCGGCCCTGTTCACCAGCCCTGGCCGCTTCAATCGCCGCATTTAGCGCCAGCAGATTGGTTTGATCGGCAATTTCCGTTATGACATTGAGAATCCGGCCAATATCACGGGCACGTTGATCTACCTCAGTAATTACCGATTGCAGTTCACTGACCCGACTGTTGATTATTTGCATTTGCTCCATCGCATCTGCAACAGCCTGGTTACCCTCTTCGGCACGGTTTAAGATCTGGGTGCTTGTTTCAGCCATCGCTGAAGAGCTGCTGCTCAGGTTTTCTGCGTTACCGGCAAACTGGTTTGTTGATGCAGAAATTTCTTCCAGGCTGGCACTCATTTCTTCTGCTGAAGCTGAAACCGCCCCGCTGCCGCTGTTTACTCCATTAGCCAGTTCAACCACCTGGCTGATTAAATTTCGCAGATTTTTTGTCAGGGTATCGAGCCCGCGGGCTAATTCACCATATTCATCTTTTAGTTTTAAGGCATAATCGGGAACATCCACGCTGAAGTCACCCTGAGCAAGCAGGTTGGAAATAAACGAAGTAGAGTCTTTGACATTACGGATCAGGGGCCGGGTAACTAACAGTCCGGCAACAATCACCAGAATTATCAAAATCAAACCCAGGCCAAGAATGTAAGACCTGAGGCTGTTTAGCGTCCCTAAAGCTTCATTTGCATTAACCTCGACGATCAAACCGACCGGTTTGTCACCCAGCAGGGTTACCGACAAAGCACCGAGAACCCTGTTATTTGCATAGCTTTCATATTCAAGTTGAGCGTAGAATTCAACAGTGCCTTCTAAAAGTCGCTCTGCAAGCAGACGCACAGCTTCGCTATCCAGGGCTTCAGACAGGACAGCTTCTTCGCTTAACTGACCCAGAGTGGTATTGCTCAGTAAAGTTCCCTGGTCATCAACAAGATAGGCATCGGCTTGCGCCTCCAGGGCGCTTAGTCCTTCATGGACTATACTTTCTATATTTTGATCGGAGAATAGAATATTGAAAGATCCGACAATTGGCCCGCTAACTCCACTGCTATACACCGGAGTTGAAACAACCAGGCAGTTCTCTTCAATAATATCGGAATAAAAAAGCTCCGACCAGGTTAAAGCGCCGTTAAGCGAACCGGCTATATAATCCCGCCCGGCCAAACTGGCGCCGATAACCTCTGGGCGGGAAGCATAAACCACCGTGCCGGCGGTATCGGTAAGAAAAACAAAACCAAAGCCATATTCATCAGCAATTTTAGACCCATAGACTTCAAGAAGAGCTAACCGTTCTGCCCATAGCAGGGAGCCTGTACCCTCTTCGAGGCTGCCAA
>CAZCHW010000162.1:0-5280 GCA_964498375.1 uncultured Syntrophomonadaceae bacterium
AATTTTTGAGTCAGCTTCCGCTTTCTTTGCCTTAGCTTTTAGTTTCTCAAGATCCGCTTTCCATTCATCCAACTGAGCCTGTTTTTCCTGGTTATATAGTTCCTTTTTGTCCATTCTTTTTTCCTCCATCTATTTTAATTTATCGCTGAATACAGGGATAGAACCTCAGCTGCTTATTGATCTTGTAAATGCAGCGATAAATACTTGCAATATCTTTTGCTGATTATTTATATTGAGCGATATTCATAATTATACAATAACTAATAATGTGTGTCTAAAATGAAAGCCGAGAAGGGGGAGCATACTGCATAATCACTCGTAAAATGTTACCATCCCAGCTGCTGGGTAGCGGTTTGAAATATTTATCGAACTATACGGTTGTTTTTCAGCTTTGCTAGAGGTTATTCGATTGGAACCTGCCTGTTGTTTTGATCCAATATGTCAATTCTATACTGCCCGCCCAGGTTGAGTTCTGCTGTTTTGGCTAATTCGCCCAGGGCTTGCTGAAGTTTGTCTAGTCTGCTGCCGTCAACCTGTTCGATACACAGAAAGGCATTCCTGGTTTTTTCAGTGAGCATGGTCCGGACAGATTCCCGCCAGTTCCAACATCTGCAGACGGCACCGGCATCGTCTTTATAAATAAGTTCTCCTTCGTAAGGCGGCGCGCTTTCATCAGTACCAAGGGTGATGAATACTTCATTGCCGACGGCCCTGGTTAGTCTTAAGTGGCCGGCAAAGGTGTCAATATCTTCACCACCGCAGGGCATTGCATATTGCAGCGAAATAGAGTTATAGATATCGACCAGCGGGTTGACCGGGTCTAAGGGGTCTCCTTTGTGGGCCCTTTTCAAGAGCGCTTCGATTGATGAGCGGGCTCCTTTTTTTGTTTTAAATTGCTGAAAGGCATTGCGCCAGATTTTGATTACTTCATTAGAGCTGAACTCGTCGTTCGGCAAATGTTTCAGGGATAATTTTTTTGCTTCAAAAAGCATCTGTCTGTACTGGTCCAGGTTTTTAATGCTGTTGTCGAGATCCTGAAGAATTATCACCCCTATTTTAGCTTTCGGGAAAAGCTCCCAGAATGGTTCTTCAACGATAAACTGTTTCATTAACAGGACTCCCTTCCAAGCTAGTTAAGACCAGGTAGCAATGTATTGCAGGGCGGGAATAACAGGTCTATCCTCTTTAAATTTCCACTGGCCGGGCAGGTTTTGCTCCTCAGCCACCATGGCAAAGTGGCACATGGCAATACCCATATCGGCATACTGCAGGCGAATTTTGCCCATTAACCGGTTATATAGTTTATTTTCCATCAGGTAGAGATGATATTTTCCTTTTTCGTCCCTGATAATCCGCCAGGGCTGGCGGTTAGATGCCGAAGGTCCCAGACGCACCGCTTCCAGGGGATCGCGGTATTGCCCCGCCTCTTTTTCATCAAGCGGTTTTTTCCCGTCAGGCCCAAAAAATAGGTCAGTCCAGGGTTTGCGCTTTTTAGCTTTTACGGCGAGGCGGGTCAGCTGTTCGGTATGGTTGATTTCCTCAGCCGGATATCCGACCGGGGTAATTGCCGGAAGCAGTTCTCCCGGTTGAAGCTTCATCTGCCTGGCAAACGAAGCTCTTTTAAATGTGCCGCCAAGCCAGCAGGTGCCCAGGCCTAGACTGGTTGCTTTAAGGATAATCTTTTCCAGACAGTAACCTAAATCTTCCAGGGAGCCTGGTTTATCTGCAATGCTGCTGAGAATATAAAGTCTGGCACCCTTAATAAAGCCGTAGGTGCCCAGCGAGCGCAGTTCTTTTTTGTCGAGCGGTTCAAGATCAAGCAGCTGGAAGCGCGGTTTGGTGCCAAAAGGACCATGGCCGATATTTTCAAGATAATTTTCAATGTCGGCCTGCAAAGTTTTTGAGAGCGGGCGGTTGGAGTAATTACGAATTGAGATTCGTTCCTTAATGGCCTCATACGCTGCAAATTGTTGCATTTACCAATGAGCCTCCTTATGATTATGACAGTGGTGTCTTTTGCCTGGTAAGTACCTTAAGTTTAACAAAGTTTATCAGGGGGAGCAATCTTGGGAAAATGGGTGCCGGGGAAAAGAATTTACGGTAATATGTAAGTACTAGGGTTGTGCCTGAATGAAAATTATTAACTGCAGAAGGGCCCTGTCAGGTTAGCAATAAAAAGGAGATCATCGATGAAGATAGTAATTGCAAGTGATTCATTTAAAGGCAGTATGACTGCAATTGAAGCAACAGAAGCCATTACCCGGGGAGCAGCGTTGGCCTGTCCCCAGGCTTCCATTAAAAAACTTGCCCTCTCTGACGGCGGAGAAGGTTTGGTTGATTGTCTGGTTTTTGCTACCGGCGGGCAGAAATTAGACGAAAAGGTTACCGGTCCGCTGGGCACGCCGGTTTTAGCTTCTTGGGGACTTTTGGGTGACGGTAAAACTGCAGTGATTGAAATGGCTGCCGCTTCCGGTTTGCTGCTGATTCCGGAAGGGGCTCGCAACCCAAGCATTACTACTACTTACGGCACCGGCGAGCTAATAAAGGCAGCTCTTGATCGCGGTTGTAAAAAAATAATCCTTGGTTTGGGCGGCAGTGCAACCAATGACGGCGGCAGTGGAATAGCCCGGGCTTTAGGGGTAAAGCTGCTTAACAGCAGGAATGAGGATCTGCCTCACGGAGGTAGCGCTTTGCTGGAACTTGATCATCTTGAAACCGCTGGCCTGGATGATCGGCTAAGTGAAGTGGAAATATTGGTTGCCTGTGATGTTGACAACCCTTTAACCGGAGAGCGCGGAGCTTCTTATGTATTCGGTCCTCAAAAAGGGGCATCAAAGCGGATGGCCGAAGAACTTGACCGGGCTTTACAGCAATATGCCCGGGTAATCAGGCACGACCTGGGTATCGATGTGGAAGATCTGCCGGGCGCTGGAGCTGCTGGAGGGGTAGGGGCAGGGGTGGTTGCTTTTTTAGGCGGTAAACTGACATCAGGAATAGACCTGGTGATCGAATTGATCGGGCTTGAAGAAGAACTGCAGGACTGCACCCTGGTTATAACCGGTGAAGGAAAGCTCGATCAGCAGACTTTGCATGGTAAAGCTCCCCTTGGTGTAGCTAAAGTGACAAAGAAGTATCAGGTTCCCCTTGTGGTTCTGGCCGGCAGTACAGGCGAACGCTTGAAAAACCTGCACGCTGCCGGGGTGACATCCTATTTTTCTATTATCACGGAACCGATGACTTTGAATCAGGCAATGTTGAGGGGAAAAGAACTATTATCTTCTGCAGCTGAACAGCTGGTTCGACTCTTTGTAACAGCTTTAGAGAGGGAATAGCCCCAAGTTGAGCTTCTATAAAATTCTAATGCTTAGAGCTGTGTGAAGACTAAATAGATGGGATCTGAGCATAAAGTTCACAATTTGGAGGTTTCATAAATGAAAAAGATTGTTCTGATCGCATCGAATGAAGATTTAATTGAATTTGATATGACTCGTGAAGAAATCAGAGCTTTTGAAGATGAAATAGAGATTTTACATGGTCATTTAGGAAAATCTGTAATTATTGCTAAAGAACTGGAAAAAAATAATAAAGCAGAAGTCCTTATTGCCCGGGGTGCTACTGCAACCTATTTACGTGAAGCCGGTTTAAGTATACCTGTAGTCCAGCTACCGATTACCCTTCAGGATTTATCTAATACGCTTCTAAAAGCAAAAGAAATCACTGGCCTTCCAAAGCCAAAGGTAGGAGCTATTGTTTTTCAACACATGTTAATGGAGATTATTATTTTGGCTCCACTGTTAGAGTTGGATGTAGAATGCTTTTTGCTAGATGCTGAAGAAAACATTAACCAGGTAATAGATGAGGTAGTTAATTCTGGGGTAGATGTATTAATGGGTGGTGTCCTGGTTTATGAGGCAGCATTAGAACGAGGTCTTCCGGTTGCTTTAATTCAATCTGGTCGCGAATCATTTTTACAGTCTGTTAGGGAAGCTCGAACGGTTGCTAATCAACGTAATTTTGAAAAACAAAAGGTTGAGGAACTTAATACAATTCTCAGCTATACCTACGGTGGAATAATAGCTGTCAATGGTGAAGGTATTATTACTGTTTTTAATACTCAAGCTGAAAAAATAACTGGGATAATGGCACAAGACGCTTTGAATAAACCATCAAAAAAACTTATTCCCAGGTTTGGTTTAGAAAAACCTTTGATGGACGGAGAAAAAAGAATTGATTACATCATTGATTTAGATGATGTAAAGGTGGTGCTAAGCAGAATTCCAATTATTATTCATGGTAAAGTCACAGGAGTAGTTGCAACTTTTCAGGAGACAGGACAGATTCAGCAGATGGAAAAGCAAATCAGGCATAGCCTTTATAGTAAAGGTTTTATAACAAAATTTTCTTTCGACGATATAATTAGCAAAAGTAAAAACCTTAAAGATGTTGTCAGTAAAGCAAAAATATATTCAAAAAACAATTATGCAATAATGCTTAACGGGGAAACAGGAGTTGGAAAAGAGCTTTTTGCACAGAGTATTCACAGAGCTAGCACGGCATGTGATGGTCCTTTTGTTGCTGTAAACTGTGCAGCTTTACCTGATAATCTATTAGAGAGTGAATTGTTCGGCTATGTAGAAGGGGCGTTTACCGGAGCTCGTAAAAAAGGCAAAACAGGATTGTTTGAATTGGCACACGAAGGAACAATATTTCTGGACGAGATTTCTGAAATACCTCTGTCACTTCAAGGCAGATTTTTGAGGGTCCTGCAGGAAGGTGAAGTGGTTCGCCTTGGTGATGACAGGGTAATACCTATCAAAGTAAGAATAATCTGTGCTACAAATAAAGATTTAAAAAGCCTCGTTGATGAAGGTTTATTTCGTGATGATTTATATTGGCGTTTGAACATATTAAATTTATACATACCTCCTTTAAGACACAGGAAAGAAGATATTTTAGAACTAATAGAATATTTTATGCAAAGCTATGGGCAAAAGGCATCTTTTACAACCGCGGCGCTTAACTTTTTAAAAAAATATTCATGGCCGGGCAATGTTAGAGAGTTAGAAAATTTTTGTGTCAGACTTTCTGTTGCCAATATAGATGATAGAGTAGACGAAGAGTTGGTGGCAAGTTTACTGAATGTTACTCCATCTGCTTGCTGTGAGGATACTAAAGATGGGGAATGGTTCGCTGGTGAAGTCCAGAAAGCTCTAGAGCTAACCTCTGGCAATAAAGCCAGGGCGGCAGAAATACTAGGGATACACAGAGTTACATTATGGC
>CAZCHW010000163.1:0-5138 GCA_964498375.1 uncultured Syntrophomonadaceae bacterium
TTCCGGTATGTGGCGGGCGCCAGTGGTGGTATCTGCCCAGCTTTCAGGGTATTTCACTTCTTGCAGGGCTTCCACCCCTTTATAAATAGCCTCTGTATTCTTTGCTACAATTTCGGCTCCTTTTTTACCGTAAGATTTTTTAATCATCTTTTCAATTTTTTCAAAAGCCAGATCAGAGTCAATTACTCCGGCAAGTTTAAAAAATGCCGCCTGCATAATCACATTGATTCTGCCTCCCAGGCCAATTTCACCTGCTATTTTAAAGGCATCAATATTATAAAATTTCAGCTTCTTACGCGCGATTGTCTGTTTCATTTCAGCAGGCAGGTGTTCTTCCATTTGTGCCAGGGTCCAATCGGAGTTAAGCAGAATAACTCCTTCATCTTTAATGCCCTCCAGCATATTATAACGGGTAACAAAGGAAGGGTTGTGGCAGGCCACAAAATCAGGTTGATCGATCAGGTAGGTAGACTTGATCTTGTTTGACCCGAAACGCAGGTGTGAAACGGTAATACCTCCTGATTTTTTTGAGTCGTAAACGAAATAACCCTGGGCATACTGGTTTGTGTTATCGCCGATAATAATAATACTGTTTTTGTTCGCACCGACTGTACCGTCGGAACCCAAGCCAAAAAACTTGGCCTGGTAAGTTCCTTCCGGCGAAGTATGCAAACATTCAGGAACTTCCAGCGATGTATGGGTAACATCATCGGTAATCCCAACCGTAAAGTGATTCTTCGGCTGCTCCGCCAGGAGGTTGTCAAAAACAGCTTTGACCATGCAGGGGTTAAACTCCTTCGAACCAAGGCCATAGCGACCGCCAATAATCATCGGCGTTTGCTGCACTTCCATGAAGGCGGTGCATACATCCTGGTAGAGAGGCTCTCCAAGCGCTCCCGGCTCCTTGGTCCGGTCGAGCACGGCTATCCTTTTACAATTGACGGGCAAGGCAGCAAGGAAATGCTCGCGGGAAAAGGGCCTGTAGAGTCGAACCTTGATCAAACCCACTTTATCTCCCGCTTTATTCAGGTAATCAACAGTTTCTTCTATAGTTTCACAGGCTGAACCCATACATACAATAACCGATTCTGCATCGGGAGCTCCATAATAATCAAAGAGGTTATAGCGCCGGCCGGTCAGTTCATAAACCTGATCCATCATGGCCTGTACTTTTTCCGGAGTATCAAGATAATACTGGTTTGCTGCCTCCCGATTCTGAAAATAGATATCCGGATTCTGTGCAGTGCCACGCTGATGTGGCTTTTCAGGATTAAGCGCACGGTCGCGAAAGGCTTTTATAGCATTCCAGTCGACAAGCTTTTTCATATCATCGTAATCAATAAGCTCAATTTTTTGTACTTCATGGGAAGTGCGAAAACCATCAAAAAAGTGAAGGAAGGGAACCCTGGTTTTCAAGGTACTCAGATGGGCCACCAGGGCCAGGTCCATTATTTCCTGGACAGAATTCGAAGATAGGAGAGCAAAACCAGTCTGGCGAGCCGCATTGATGTCAGAATGATCACCGAAGATCGACAATGCATGAGTGGATAAAGCCCTTGCAGAAACATGAAAAACTGACGGCAACAGTTCTCCGGAAATCTTATACATGTTCGGAATTTTTAACAATAAACCCTGGGATGCGGTAAAAGTGGTAGTCAGGGCACCATTTACCAGGGAACCGTGGACTGCCCCTGCGGCACCAGCTTCTGATTGCATGGTTGCAACCTTCAGGCTCTGATCGAAAATATTTTTACGGCCGTAAGCTGCCCATTCGTCACAGATTTCAGCCATTGGTGAGGAAGGCGTAATCGGGTAAATTGCGGCAACATCGCTTAAGGCATAGGCGACATATGCTGCCGCAGTATTACCATCCATGGTTTCAGTTTTTTTCTTCGTCAAAATAAACACCTCCGTATTTATTTGTTTCGGAAACAGCTTGAAATATATAACAAGGTGTTACTGTCAGTTGAAAAGCTTCTCACAAAATAACACTAATAGCTTTAAAACCAACGTTAGCTTCAACGTCAAGGCATTGAGATAATCCATATACCAATTACAATCAGGGAAGCTCCAACAACAAATTTTGCATCAATTGGCTCCAGTTTTCTTAAAAAAATCCAACCGGTTAAAATCGAAAATAACGGCTGCGTATTTCTGACAGCAACAGCCAGCCAAACCGGAATAATTGTAAATGATAATATCAACGAGTAGGTAGCTGCTAGCAGACATACTCCTGCCAATAAATAATAATGTAATGCTTTGGTTTTACAAATATCTGCATATTTTTTTACAGAACCTTCCTTGATGTATATTATTAGCAATATGGAACAAACTGCTGTTAACAAACTGATCGAAATTGCTGTATTCGGAGTCGCTCCATAACTTAAAGAAACCCCCCTGACAACTTGTGACAATGAAAATGTCACCGCTGCCAATATTGCATAGGCAATTCCCTGGCAAATAATTTTTCTATTGTTTTTATCTATTCTGCCCCGGTAGCTGACCAATATTATTCCTGCAACCATAAACACTAAAGCTACCAGCTTGTACGGCTCAGGCTGTTCATGGAGAATAAGCACCGATAAGAAAGTTGCAAAAAGTGGATTAGTGCCGCGCAGTGCAGAAGCCGGTGCTGCGCCAATATTTTTTATTGCCATGTTTGTAAAGTACATGCCGAGCAAAGGCCCTAGCAACCCCTCCGATATCAGCAGCAGATAAGCGGTGGTTGTTAATGCTTTAAATTCAACAAATATATTATTACCGGTCAGCGCTGCAGTGGCTGCAATAATCATAAACGCAACCAAAGATGACGGGGTCGTTATTAATTGAACAACTAGCGTTGAGCCTGGATTATACTCTATCAACCCTCGCTTGATCAAGGTGAAATATAATGAAAAGCATAAGGCCGAGATAAATGCAAATATCATTCAATTACCCTCACAGCAGATGGCAGCAGCCTCTTCCGGTTAACAGGTATTTTTTTTATTATTCATACCAGTATATGTACTCTTCAGGCGCACGCTTGGCACTTTGATAAATATTAAATTTATTATCAATGTCAGGGTAACCCATCGATATACCGACTACCAGTTTTTTATCTTCGGAAATCTTGAGAAATTTTTTGATTTCTTTGGCATAAACAGTTAAAACTGCTTGAATGCATGTTCCAACACCAAAAGCATTGGCAGTAAGTACAAAATTCTGGGTATATAAGCCCATATCAAAAATTGAATAGGGCCCACATGCTCCGTCCATAAAGAGAAATACCACATGCGGAGCTCCGTAAAATTCAAAATTTCTCAGTTTTAAGTAATGCCGGCCTTCTTTATCGAATCGATCGATATTAAGCGTATTAAGCCGGGTAGCCCCGTATTCGCGGCAACACTTTTCCATATGCGGGGGCCAGCTTGAAGGCAGCTCAATATCCGGTTGACCCGGAGCATCTGATTTGGCCAGTTCTAATAGTATTTCAACCAGTTGATCTTTCTTTTCACCACTAACTACTGCTATCTCCCATGGCTGGGTGTTCATGTAAGACGGGCTATGGCTTGCAGTTTTAAAAATGCTCTGCAAAACTCCCTTGTAAACGGGCTCGGGCTTAAAGGCACGATAACTTCTCCTCGTAATAATATTCTCTAAAGCATCCATTTCCCAACCTCCAATAACTAAATCCCTAAATTATTTATTTAATATTTAATATGGGCGTTGTAATTGACCCGGCAGGCATAAAGTAGACAAGGGGATCCTTACCGACTTGTTCCAAAGCCTGCACTGCAGCTTCCTTAAGGTCGACACACTTAATGAAACCCAACTCAGCAGCATCATCATATGTTAATTCTGTTACAATGAGCACTTTCGCTTTTTCAGTCACTCTGGCAACAGCATATGCTTTGTGGCCACCTATTTCGAATTGGTTTGTCAAAGCTTTTTTTAATTGATCAACCGTCTTAAATTTTTTCGCATAATGGTAAAATTTTTCTGAACCAATTCCCTCGGGGCATTCTGCCACAAAGATGATTATCCCGTTTTCTTTTACAGCCTGAGCCGCATTTTCGAGAGTTTTTTGGGCCTGGTAGAGATTAAGATCTTTCGGGTATCCTCCACAACCGGCAACTACAATATCTGCCGGGGCATCGATCACCACCCCGTAAGTCTGTTCAACAAAACTGCAACCGGCCTTGTGCACGGCCTCAATTTCACCGCCAAAGATAGCCAGCATTTCTTTATCTTCATTAAGCACTGTATAGACGGCATAATCACAACCGACCATCCTGGCTGCTTCTTTTAAATCCTCATGAACCGGATTGCCCTCTAGAACTCCAATGCGAGAGCCATTTTCAAGCATCAGGCTGTGATTCGCTTCGATTGTTTCGATCCCGGCAACCCCGGGAACCAGCGATTTATAACCGCCGCCAAAGCCGGCAAAAAAGTGATAATTTATGCTGCCGATGATAATTCTCCGGTCTGCCTTAAGGACTCTTTCATTAATATCAACAGGAGTTTTTCGTTTGGTGTAACCTATCCGAATTAAATCTGATTTACTATAGGCATCGTGGTTGAACAAGCTAATCCTGTCTTTAATCTCTTTACCGACAATATGCTCCATCTCATCATCAGTTGTCGGACGATGCAACCCTTCGGCAAACTGAATAAAAATATCTTGATCTTTTATGCCAATCCGGTTCAGGTAATTTAGCATAACCGGTAAGATTTTTTCAGTTCCGGCCACCCGGGTTGCATCATTAACAATAATGCAGACCTGTTCACCCTGCCTGAAGATTTCTTTGATTTCCGCACCCTCATCGGGTTTTTCAATTACAAGCTCAATGGCTTTTTCCGGATTATTGATCGAAGCCTTTTTATTAGGCTTAAGTATTCGGGCTGATCTAGTGATTAGCTCTGGCAGTTCAAGGTGAGCCATACCATATTTAACCTGCATAATGATTCCACCTTATCTTTTATGCTGTAATGCTGATTCACGGAGCGATTGAATCACAGGAAGAGTTTCTCCCCCCAGGTAACGCACCATTGCACCACCACCGGTGCATACGTATGAGAATTGATCCAGCAAGTTAAACCTGTTTGCTGCCGATACGCTGTCACCGCCTCCGACAACTGAAAATGCGTCAGAAACTGCG
>CAZCHW010000164.1:0-5109 GCA_964498375.1 uncultured Syntrophomonadaceae bacterium
GATTAACTGAGTGGTCCCGGAAAATTGAAAGTGATCACCATTTTGTAGTCTGCTCCGGCGGCGGTCCCGGTATGATGGAGGCGGCTAACCGGGGGGCGATCGCCGCAGGCGGCAAATCAATTGGTTTAAATATTAGCATTCCCACTGAGCAGTATGCCAACCCTTACATTACACCTGAACTTAACTTTGAGTTTCATTACTTTTTCATGCGAAAATTCTGGTTTATCTATTTAGCTAAAGCGCTGGTAATCTTCCCGGGCGGATTTGGTACCCTCGATGAGCTGTTTGAAGTGTTAACTTTGATTCAGACTGAAAAAGTTCAGAAAAAATTACCGATTGTTATTTACGGCGAAAAATACTGGAATCAGATTATCAACCTGGAAAAAATGGTCGATTACGGAGTGATCAGTAAATGTGACCTTGACCTGATCCACATGTGTGATTCTGTTGAATGCGCTTTTGACTACCTCACGGAAGAATTAATGAAGTTATATCCTGAAGGCGCTCAGGGAGAACTTTTATAACCGGGGAAAGTGCCAGAGGACGGGGGACTGACCATGCCGGATATCAAGGGGATCAGAATTGGTAAGCGGGCTTTCATCACATCGGCAATGATTATTTTAGGTTTGATGATTGTTTCCGGAATATTAACCAGGGTAATTTTACCCGGCAGCTACGAACGGGTTACGGTTAACGGCATAGAAACAATAGTTCCAGATTCATTTCGTTACATTGATCAGGCAGCTCTTCCGGTTTATCGCTGGTTTACCGCTCCAATAGAGGTATTATTTGGCGAAAACGCACCGGTGGTAGTAGTTCTGATTTTACTGATTACCTTCATTGGAGGCGGTTACGAAATACTTAATCGCCTCGGTGTTTTCAGGGAGATTATCAATAAAATTGTCAGGCGCTTTAGCAACAGGCGTTATCTGCTTGTTGCTGTTGTATCGCTTATGTTCATGTTATTTGGTTCTTTGCTTGGAATGTTTGAAGAAATTGTAGCCCTGGTGCCAATAATAGTAATTCTTTCTTATACAATCGGTTGGGATGCCCTTTTAGGTCTGGGGATGAGCCTGCTTGCCGCCTGTTTCGGCTTTGCCGTTGCCGTATCCAACCCCTACACGGTTGGAATTGCCCAGCGTCTTGCCGGTTTGCCGGTCTTTTCAGGTCTTCCGTTCCGGGCTGGCCTGTTTATTGTGTTTTATCTGCTGCTCTACCTCTTTCTTGTTACTTATGCCCGTAAGCTTGAACGCCATCCGGAACGTTCACCGGTTTATGAGGAAGATCGACAAAACAGAGAGCTATACTACGACGGGGCAGCGGAAGTTGAAGCAGCAGTAGCTTCCAGGACCGGGCCAGACCATGAACCGGTTGAAATAAGGCGGGCAACCAATTGGTTTCTCGGTTCAGTCCTGGCTATACTGGTTGTCATTGGCGCTTCGACCGTTTTTGAGGGGTTTTCCGACTATTCAATGCCTGCGATTGCGTTACTTTACCTGTTTGCCGGAATTGGAGCCGGTTTCAGAGGGGGGCTAAAGAGCAGAGAGATTATTATTTCCTTTGCCCGGGGAGTTGCCGGCATAGCCCCGGGGATTATCCTGATTCTGATGGCGATGAGTGTTAATCACATTATCAGCAGCGGTGGAGTATTAGATACAATTATTTACCGGGCTTCAGCACTGATATCCGATGAAACGCCGATTGCTTCTGCTTATCTAATTTATGGGCTGGTTTTAGTGATGAACTTCTTTGTTGGATCTGCTTCAGCGAAAGCGATGTTACTTATTCCTATCATAACTCCTCTTGCTGACTTCATCGGCCTGACCCGGCAAACCATGGTTCTGGCATTTTGTTTTGGTGACGGCTTTTCCAACGTACTTTACCCGACAAACCCGGTTCTACTAATAGCTCTCGGGCTTACAACGGTTAGTTATCTGAAATGGTTTAAATGGGTTATTCTGCTTCAGCTACTTGTTCTTGCAGTCAGTGCCCTTTTTCTGGCGGCTGCGGTTATGATCGGGTTTGGTCCTTTCTAGGGGCGTAAGCCGGGATCTGTTAGGAGTAGGTTACTGTAAAAACCTGTGGACCGGATCGGTAAACATTTTCTGGTAAAGGTAACCGAAGTTTGACCTCCTGCCGGGTGATGACGGAAAAACCGCAATGCTCATTGTAATATTCGGGTTGTTTTCTTTTGCCTTCATGCTTAATTATAAACTCCCGGTGTTTTTCCAGTCTGCGGGGATTAAGTCCTTTAATTAGCTCAGCTGATCCGGCAAGCCTTTCAATGGCGGCTTCGACCAGTTCCTGGCTTAGTTCAAAGCCGATGCTGTTACGACCGGCAGCGGCAGCAGCGACAGATGTTGTTCCCGTGCCAAGAAAAGGGTCTAAAATAGTATCGCCAATCAGGGAGTGCATGTTGATCAGCCGGAAAGGCATTTCGAGGGGAAATGCTGCACTTCTTCTGCCGGCCTGTTTCAATGCTTCTTCCTGCCTCGTTCCTTTGAAATCCCAGACATCAGAAAACCAGATGTTCCGTTCCTCCCAAAAGTAGCTGCTTTGCCGGCGCAATTCTTTTTCATCATCGTTCTTGTAGCAGCGCTGCCTGCCCTTTCTGGCGATGACCACTATTTCATGTTCCAGGGTAACGTAAGCGCATCCGGGCAACATCCCTGAGCCCATAAACTTGTTTGGTGAGTTGGTCTGTTTACGCCAGATGATCCGGGGCAGCAAGGTAAACCCATTTTTTAATAAAGCATTTTGCAGCCGGGCCTGGTTGGGGAAAAGGGCGAAGCTGCGATTAAGTGACCTGGTGGCGTCGCCAATGTTAATGCAGGCCAGCGCCCCGGGTTTCATTACCCGGAACAGCTCTGCCCATGCCTGGTCGAGTATAAGGTGCATCTTTTCAAAAGCTTGTGCACCATCACCCTGTTCAAGGAGATTTTTGATTTGTGGGTTAGCTGCAGCGAAAAGCTTATCCCACATAGCGATCATCGGGTATGGGGGAGAAGTGACAACGAGATCGATGCTGTTGTCCTCAACCTGGGTTAAATTACTGGCGTCACCCTGGTAGATCCTGTGATTGGTTGGCTCCATCAGTTTTCCTTCCGTCAAAGCTTGTTGTTCCGGAAACAGGGCAGATTAGATCAAGTGCGCCGGGCAGTATTGCTAAAAGCTTTTTCGATATTATCAGGAGGACCTATTACAACAAGTTTATCTCCCGGAAGTATGGATAAAGCAATGGAAGGTTCAATTACGTCGACCTCTTTAACGGTACAAATTACTTTAAACTTTCCGGCATATTTTTCTGTTAAAGCGCCAACTGTTGTTGCATCGCCACTCCAGGTTACCTCCCTGACAACGTAATCGGTTAGTTTGGGTAGCACTTCGAGCTCGACCAGGGCGATCTGGAGTAATTGGAAGCCGAGAATTGATTCCGACAATACATGGTTGGCACCGGCCTGGTGTAGCCGGTCAACTGCATCTACATGAACCGCTCTGGCCATAATATCCACCCCTGGATTGATTTGTTTACTGGTCAGGACGGTAAAAATATTCAGACTGTCGTTGTTAATTGTTACAATTAAGGTATTTGCTTGCTTTATATTTACTTTGGTCAGGATATGAGGTTTGGTCGCATCCCCAATAACCAGCTTGCCCCTGAAATGAAGAGGCCGCCGCTGAATATCCACTACACTGGGTTCAATACCGGCCTGGTTAAGTCTTTTGCCGGCTTCCTGTCCCACTCGTCCGGCACCGATTAAAACCACGTGTTCTCCCGGCCCTGGGCCGCCCATCAGTGAAGCAAGGCGATCTACGTTGTCATGGGGCCCGAGAACCAGTAGAGTGGCTTCATTAATAATAGTAGCTGCCAGGGGTGTATTCATAGTGCCATCTTCATTCCAGATAGCGGCCACTGTAGCCCCGGTTTCGCTTCGCAGCTGGGCGCTGCCGATAGTTTTTCCGCAATACTGGCTGTTATATCCAACATGGATTATACTGGGTTGCAGTTGAGCTAATATTTCCGGGGAAACTTCTACTGTTAAAAGCTCTAGAAAACTGGTTGGACTGGCGTCAGCGCAGATCCAATCAACCAGCTGCTTGCCCAGGGTTTCTTCCAGGGCGATTACTTTTTTGGCTCCTGCTGCCGAGGCCAGCTTTGCCCGTTTGCCATTTTCCATCATTGCCAGGACCGGCGTACTGCATGTTGTGGAGATTCCCAGAGTGATATTGATGTTGTCAGTGTCATCGTTTGTAGCTACAACCGCTTTAGCTTTGGCTACATTTAAACTTCTGAGCCCTTCATCATAACGTGGGTCAGCGCATATACTATTAATACCCCGGCGTAGCAGTTCAACAGCCTCGGGCTGTTCCACTGCAGAGACAACATAGGGAACTTTATGATGCTCCAGCAGAATAATAGTTCTGGCAACGATCTCGTTAAAGCTGGTGAAAACAACGTGCTCAGACATTTTTGTTTTTGTTGGTGCCCGCGGGGTAACCCTGCTTTCAACGAGGGAAGCCATTAATGTGCCGGCAGTCATAAAGATTAAAAATACTCCGGAAATCATCAGTAAGATGGAGACTATTACCATTGGTATGGAATGGAAAGGCAGCAGTTCTCCGTAACCGGTGGTTGTAAGTGTTTGAACTATGAACACAGCGGCTTGGCCCGGGCTGACTTCCCTGCCTTCAAAAATGCGCATAAAATAAACAACTACCGGAATGAGGATTAAGATCCACATGGTAGCTATAGCCAGGATCCTGACCAAAAGCCATTGAGTGTAGTCGGCAACCCGGAAAAAGCGAGCTCCTTTTTTGTCGAGAGAACCAGCTCGTTTGTAAGGGTAAAGTGTCTCTTTAAGTGGTTTCAAGAATGTAACCCCTATCATCAGGATATGAAGCTCAGCCTTTGCCAAATAAAGGATGTTTTTATCTGAAAACTTACCCTGATATTATAGCATAAGAGCTGCAGGCAGGTTAACAGGTCAGCTGAGCAGAAGTATAAAAGCAGAAGTGTTTAGCAAAAAGTTATCAGAATATGTTTCTGCATGTGAAAGAACTGACAAACGAGGTGTTTATTTTGAAAACAACTAAAACAGGCAAAAAGAG
>CAZCHW010000165.1:0-5107 GCA_964498375.1 uncultured Syntrophomonadaceae bacterium
ATGTTTGGCTAAAAATTGGCGAAATAACCGGATCGTCGTTCGGCGAAGACTTGCTCGATCGGGTCTTTAGCCAATTTTGCCTGGGAAAATAATGAGGGGATGTATATGATTTGAATCAGGACAAGATCTTGGAACAACTACTGGATCAAGTGCTGGATGATCTATTGCTTGAAAAGGGTTTAAAAAAATATCTGCTACTAGATTATCTGACACTGATTCAGGAGGGTCTGAGCAGAAAAAGGCTGGTAGGCGAAAAAACGCTGGAAGGACTAATCCTTAAACAAGTTTATGATTCGCTATTCCCTTTAAGCAAAATAGAAATCGCTGATGGATTGAAGATTATTGACCTTGGTTCAGGTGCCGGTATTCCTGGTCTGATTATGGCAATGTACAAGCCGGGCTGCCAGTTTACTCTACTTGAGGCAAGTCATAAAAAAACAGAGTTTATAAATTTGGTAGTCAAGAAGCTTGGCATTGATAATGTCAGGGTTGTATGTGAAAGATCGGAAATTACTGCACACCGCCCAATGGAGAGGGAACAATATGATCTTCTGGTAAGCAAGGCGGTGGCCGAAGTTGCAGTATTAGCAGAATTGGGCTTACCGTTTTTAAAATTGGGAGGGCGGGCTCTTCTCCACAAGGGACCTAAGGGAGCAGACGAAATAGTCGCAGCTCGCAAAGCGCTTTTATTATGTGGCGGAAAGGAAGGTCAGAAGTGGCAATACATTTTACCAACCGGTGAGAAGCGGACAATTATTGAAGTAAATAAAATAGAAATAACACCGGATAAATACCCTCGGTCACCCGGCAAACCTGCTAAAAAACCATTAGGTCTTTAGGATGAAAATAAATGTTTCTGGTATTATTAATTGTTGAGGATAATAATGAGAGAGAATTATAAACTATGAAGGATTGAAATCAATGTTGTCTAATTTAAGTTAGAGCAGAATGCAATTACAGAAAAGGCGCTGATATGATGAGTGATGCTATAATAGAAAAACTGGGCGGACATAATTATGAACCAACAACAGAAAAGGTTCTTGCTCTTGCTCTTGATAAAATTGATCCAAACCCTTTTCAGCCGAGAAAAGATATTGATGAAGAAAAAGTTAAAGAGTTAGCTCAGTCAATAAAATCATGCGGATTAATACAACCGATTATGGTTCGCAGATCAGGAGACAGGTATCAGTTGGTAGTTGGTGAAAGAAGATACCTGGCCTGTAAAAGCCTCGGTTGGGAGAAAATATCTGCTTCAGTAAAAATGATGTCTGATCAGGAAATGGCGACTATAGCTTTAATTGAAAACCTTCAGCGTGAAAACCTGAATTTTATCGAAGAAGCAAATGGCTATGTCAGCCTGATCAAGCAGCTGAATATTACCCAGGAAATATTAGCACAGCGATTAGGTAAAAGCCAATCAACTGTAGCCAATAAAATAAGATTATTGAAGTTGAGTGATCGGGTAAAAAAAATTGTCCTGGAACAAGGTTTGACCGAAAGACACGCGAGGGCGTTACTGAAACTAGGTTCGGAAGAGGAACAGTTGAAGATGATTCACGAGATAATGGATCGCGGTTTAACTGTTAGCCAGGCGGAAAAAAGAATAAACAAGAATAAGAATAACGGAAAAGATGAGCTTAAAAAGAAGAAGAAACCTATTATCAGGGATATGCGGATTGTGTTAAATACAATTAGGGAAGCGGTTAACATGATGCAAAGCTCTGGGATTCACCCGGAAGTAGATGAAACAGTGGAAGAAGATTATGTAGAAGTAACTATCCGCTTTACCAGGGAAATGATTCAGCAGAAAAAATAACACAATAGTTACTAAAACGGGGAGCAAAAGGCGGAGGAGGCAAATATGGCTGAAAGAATTGCTGTCGCCAATCAGAAGGGCGGTGTTGGAAAAACAACTACCGCGATTAATTTAAGTGCAGCGCTGGCAAAGCTGGGCAAGAAGGTATTACTGGTTGATATCGACCCGCAGGGAAATGCAACCAGCGGACTTGGTTTGACAAAAAAGGATATAAAAAATTGCATTTATAATTTACTGGTGGACGAATTACCAGTTGAAGATGTGATAGTAAACACCAGGTGGGATAACCTTGCGGTAGTCCCCGCTTCAATACAGCTTGCTGGCGCAGAAATTGAACTTGTGTCGTTAGTTTCCCGTGAAGAGAAGCTTAAAAGAGCACTGCAAACGGTTGAAGATAAATATGATTATGTTTTCATCGATTGTCCTCCTTCACTGGGCTTGTTAACCTTAAATGCTCTAAATGCAGCAGATGGAATACTTATTCCGATTCAGTGCGAGTATTATGCCCTGGAAGGCCTCGGTCAGCTGATGAATACAATATCGCTGGTCAGAAAACATTTAAATGAGCAGCTCAGTATACAGGGCGTTGTTTTGACGATGTATGATGGCAGGACGAATTTATCGGAGCAGGTCGCAGAAGAGGTGCGCAGCTATTTTAAACAATATGTTTATAAAACGGTGATCCCACGCAATGTCCGTTTGAGTGAAGCGCCGAGTTATGGACAGCACATAATAGAATACGACCCAAAAAGCAAGGGAGCGGAATTATACCTTTCGTTAGCAGTGGAGGTCTTGAAAAGATGAGTGAAAAAAGGAGACTGGGCAAAGGTCTGGGCGCTTTAATCCCTGAAGTATTAGCCGGGTCTGGTGAAACGGGGGAGTTTGAGCTTAAAAAAATTCAGCCTAACCCTTTTCAGCCAAGAAAAGAGTTTGACCAGGAGAAACTGCAGGAACTGGCTCGATCGATCAAAGAACACGGAGTTTTACAAGCTGTTGTTATTACGCCGGCAGATGAAGAAGGTAATTATTATTTGGTTGCCGGTGAGAGAAGATGCCGGGCTGCTCAGCTGGCAGGGCTTCACAAGGTGCCTGCTGTAATAAAATCTTATGATCAAAAAACAATGCTGGAAATTGCCCTGATTGAAAACTTGCAGCGCGAGGATCTTAACCCGGTTGAGGAAGCACTTGCTTATCAGCGTTTATTAAAAGAGTTTGGCTACACGCAGGAGGAGCTGGCCCAGCGTTTAGGGAAAAGCAGACCTGCCGTAGCGAATAGTATCAGACTTTTAGCGCTTCCTGAAGAAGTTCTTAATGCGTTAAAAAAAGGGTTGCTTTCAGCAGGCCAGGCCAGACCTTTGCTGACACTTGCTGCTCATGAACAGCAAATTGAAGCTGCACAAAGAATTATTGATGAAGGGCTGACAGCAAGGGAAGCCGAAAGATTTACCGCGGAGCTGGGGTCCAGGAAAAAGATTAGAGATAATCATAGGGAAGATAAACCGGTAGATCCTGAAATAACTGAGCTTCAAACACAAATTCAGCGATCGTTGGGGACAAAAGTAAAAATAAAACAGGGGGTTGAGGGCGGTATTATTGAAATATACTATTATGGAGGCGACGATCTGGACAGGCTGATCGATAAGCTGCTGCCAGAGGGGTTGTAAAAATTGTTTCACGTGAAACAATTATGCTTGCGATATATTATTGAGGGATAGATTCAATTGATAATGACCTTAACTTAAGATTTGAAGAAGCACGAGCACCTGTGGATTATCATAAACCTGGTTTATTGATGCAAGTTGTCAACAGCGATGCAGTTACGAGTGAGGACCGGTAAAAGTATTAATTGTGACTATAAAAAATTAGGCCTGGTTGTAAAGTAGGGGTTGCGAAAGAGTAACCCAGGGCGTATATTACTGCCGACTTGAATAAATTTCACTTAATCATCCCTTAAATTGCGTAAAAGATGCTGCTTCTTCCCCGAGAAGCGCTTAATTCCCCTGAAAAATATCCAATTTAAAATTTAACCTAGACCTGAAAACTTTGGGCCTCAGAAATAGCCAGTAACAAATTAACCGGGCCCGCTGTAATATGATCGATTTCTGTAGTCGGACGTTATCATTTATTTTAAACCTGAATGTTACAGGGAAGTATTGAAGGTAAGACCTTTTTATATGTTTCCATAAACAGTATGTTTTTATAATCCATTTGCGGCTAAATTAAAGAGCTGGTAAATCTCACATTTTGCAGAACTGGACAACTATTCGCCTGGGCTGAATAATTGGTTCGGCAGCACTCGAAATGACAGGAAAACGAACTGGTGCGAGTTTTAGAAATATCGGCTATCGTTTGGCTTAACTGTTTGGGTGATGAGATGGTGATGTCAGGAACACTCGTAAAAAACGTTAGGAGCAGTCATAAAGTTGAAATAATAAAGCTTTGCTTAACTGGTTAATGAGCTTGTATCTTAGGTTTCTAAACCGGTTGCCCCACAGCAGAAGAAGGTAGCCATAAAAATAAACTTTTGGCATAATCTAAGCCGTAAATAATGAATATTTAAACCCCACTATTCTGTTAAGAAATTAATCGAGATGCCAATTAGTTAGAGTCTGAGTAAACTACCTGCAAGGGGCGGTTCCTTACGGCTGCAGTCTTGCTGGACCGCTCATCCAGTCCCTTAATCAAAAACAACAAAAAAAAGGTGAGTTTCACGTGAAACATTTGGAGATGCCCTGGTGGAAAACAAGTGTTGCATTATATTACAGAGATACTGTTTAGATTAATATAATTAGGCTGGTTTGGGCCTGCTCTCAGTGAAGGAATTGCAAGGCCGGCAGGGCTAAGTGGCCTTTTCAGGGCTGGATTTGATGGGTTGCACAGCTGTGGTATAATATATACGGTTATGTCGGGAGAGGCGCCAGGACAGTTGTTTTGTGCGGACCCGGCTTTTTTGACGAGAAAGGAAGTATTTATGGATTTAAAAAAGAAAAAGCGCTGCTTTACTATAATGATTGTGCCTCACAACGAGGAGGCAACTTTTAGCTTATGCATTCCCTTGTTTGTTGTCCAGATGATCGTGCTGCTTCTGGTTTTGGGGGTAGCAGGGGTATCTGTGCTTGGCTATGCTTTTTTAAAGAGTTCTCATGAGGCCAAGGAAGCTGAGCTGCTGAGGCAGATTAACCGGGCCCAGCAGGAAGAAATTAATGCCCTGGCCCTGGAAACCGAACGAATGATGGAACAGATTCAGAACATTGATGATCTGGTAGAACTGGTTACCGATAAGTTAGATCT
>CAZCHW010000166.1:0-5104 GCA_964498375.1 uncultured Syntrophomonadaceae bacterium
CCGGTATAGGTTACACCGATATTGGATGTATCGAGATCAACATTGCTCGCCAAATCGGGATTATGAATAATTTTTGTATGGTTGTGCAGTTTCACTTTATTGCCGATTATTGCGCCGTAAAAATTACCACTGTTTGCATTGTTCCATTCAATTTCTGCATTAGGCGCGTATAGAAATACGTTATGCCAGCTGCCGCTGCCTAAAAATTTAACCTCGGTTCCGGTTGCATATAAGTAGAGTTGTGCGGTTGATGGGACAGTTAGCGAAGCATTGGTATTTAAATTAATGTTTCCGTTAACATAAAGATGAATTATGCCATCACCGGTAATTGTTAGAGCACTATTCTGCAGGTTGATGCTATCAGCATGATAGTACTTCGGCGCAGCAGCTGAAGAAACTAACGTTTGGTTAGCGTTGATTATTCCCAGTTCATCGGTGTAGCTGATAGGTGGAATCTGATCGGGTGGGAAAATGATTGCCGGGAAAATTAAGTCGGGATCCAGCACTTTATCATCGGCAGTCCCATGATTGCCGAGATTAATACTGTTTGGATCAGATGAGGCTGTTGCCACGCTGCCGTCAATTTCAATTCCGGAACCGGCGTTGTTAGCAACATAGACAATGCTTTTTGCAACTATAGCATGATCAAAGATGCCACCCAGACCAGTACCGGTGCTGGTCACTTTCAGGGTAACGGTTCGCTCAGAGTTGTTATAGGTGCCTGTTGAGGTTATAAATACAATATCTTCGCTTTCGCCTTCTTCCACTTTAACGGAAAAAGTTCCGCCGCCAACCTGGCCGTTGTCATTTGAAGTTTTACCAATTAAATCTTTGGCAATATTCGAATCGTCGCGCAGCATATATTCTGCTAATGCCTGGGCGCCCGAACGGGCAATGTAATAAGCCTGCAGATCGTCCTCGTGTTTAGAGGCGAACCGGTTTTCAGCAATATTTAATTGTGAAATTGATATGCCCAGGATCAGCAATACCGACATGACGATCATAACAGTGATTAAACTTGAACCTTTTTCATGAGTATTTTTATACATTTCTAATCGCCTCCGCGAAATTTCCGGGTTTAAGTAAATAGTAATTCATTTAAATAAACCTGCTCAAATTAAATGTAGAGCAGGCGGTCGACAATGTTCAGGTTAGACGCAATCTTTCAGCAGCCGGCTGCCGGACCTTCAGGCGGTCTGGCCCTGTGGCTTTGCGCACTCACCCATGCTGGAGTTTGCCTTTTTGAGATTGCCTATGTTATATTCAATTCAGTATAATTGCAACTAGCTTGTATCCTATATTCAATTATATGGAAATAAAGCGAAAATGTCAAGTAACAGCGGATTTCTAAAGGTTTTACTGCATCAATTCAATGGTTCTTGAAATATTGTAAAGCGGGTGTGATAATTAGCGATGACGCTAAAAAAACTGCTTTTAACTGCCAGAGAACGTGAAGCTTCAGATCTTCATTTAACCGCTGGCTTGCCGCCACTGTTGCGCTTAAACGGTCGATTGGTTGAAACTGAGCTGCCAGCCCTGGGAAATGAAGATTTACTGGTGATCATGAAGCTGATTCTTAATAGTGACCAATTTTCTTTATTTGACAAAAATGGAGAAGTGGATCTGTCTTATTCAGCCAGAGACCTTGGTATGTTCAGGATTAACTGTTACCGCCAACAGGGCTCCATTAGCATTGCCATCAGGATGCTTAATACAGCGGTGCCATCGCTGCAGGAACTGGAGATGGCTGAACCGGTTTACGCCTTGGCCAGGAAAACCCGTGGCCTGGTTTTAATTACAGGCCCAACCGGCAGCGGTAAAACAACCACTATGGCAGCTATGGTTGACCTGATCAACAGTGAAAAACAAGCACATGTGATTACTCTGGAAGACCCGATTGAATATTTTCATAAGCGCAAGAAAAGTATGATCAGCCAGAGAGAAATAGGGCGAGACAGCAAATCTTTTCCCACAGCCCTGCGCGCGGCTTTGCGGCAGGATCCCGATGTAATCCTGGTGGGTGAGATGCGCGACCTGGAAACTATTTCAATTGCGGTAACAGCGGCAGAAACGGGCCACCTGGTTCTGGCCACCCTGCATACCAGCGACTCTGCCCAGGCAGTGGAAAGAATAATTGATGTTTTTCCGGCCAACCAACAGCGGCAAATCCGGGCTCAGCTTGCCAATTCACTGAATGGTATCATTGCCCAGCGGTTGGTTCGCCGGCAGAATGGAAACGGCCGCATCGCCGCCCTAGAAATTATGATTTGCACCGCTGCAGTGCGTAACCTGGTCCGGGAAGGGAAGATTCATCAGATACCCTCGATGATTCAGACCGGCAGTCGTTACGGCATGCTATCCATGGACAAACACCTTCAAGCTTTATATGACAAAGGGGTGATCAGCCGCGAAGAGAGTATGGAATTTGCCCGGGACGAAGAGAGTATGCTTAACTTTCTCAATAACGGGCAGAGGCCGGCCTTGCGGTAATTCACCGGTTAAAATATTTACAATATATTTTGACAAAAGCCAAATCTTCAAATATAATACATTATAGGTTTTTGTTAGATAATAAACAGATAGAGATAAACATTATTTTGTTGCCACTTTCATCAGGGAGGAAGTGTTATACGTGTTATTCAAAAGATTAACGGTCATTATATTATTCTTTATGACCCTGGTTGCCTGCAATTCAGTGCTTGCTGCGCCGGGGTCAATTACGTACATCAAAAGTTATGATCTTGACGGGCACATGATCATTAAAATGCTGGCCGGAGGCGATGAAGTGGGGGGGGTGCATAAAAGCCTGGTTAACGGGCGCGGCAGCCTGAGCCGGCTCGATCAACTGGTCATGGGTGGCGGTTATTTTAATACAAGCAACACCAGTAACTGGACAGCTGATCCGGACTCGCCGATGGGTCTTGAAGTTGCCTCGAATTTCCGCTCTTTTAAAAATCCGGATCATGAAGCTGAGCAGTCTGCTCACCAGGTCTTTGCCGTCAGCGTTAAAGCGAACCGAGGCGAAAGCGGCAGTTTAAGCCAGGATATTTCCGCGGCCAACCATGTTTATGGTGACGATCTGCAGGAACATTATTTCTACATTGATCAGTATGCCTCTACCTCAGGTGGTACTGTCAAGCGGTATATTGATTTGGTTGATCCGGTTAGCGGTCAGTATATTTTCGAAGATGCAAAAATTAAGGGTTATGCCCGGGTCTGGGATTCTCTGCAGGCTGAAGGTGCAGGAGATCTTTCAGTGACTGCGACCATTTATCACTATAACCAGGAAACAGAAAGTGAAGAAGAAATGGCGGTTATTCTCGACGGAGGCGAACTTTTTACCACCAGCGTTCCTACCGGAACAACCCTGGAACAATTGGTATTTATCGAGACGATTGACCTGGAAGCCGACCTCTACAGGCTAACAGATTTGGCAATTTCCTGGGATTACAACTCTGAACCGCCTTATGACCCTGACCAAACCGGTTTCTATACCTTTATAGGTGAAGTTATATTTCCTGAAAATATAATCGTCGAAAGCAAAGTATTTATCCTGTACATTGTCCAGGTAACCGACCCGGAGGAGCAGGCGCCTGACCGGAGTCTGTCACCTGAATTTGCCGAACCAGACCAGTTTGAAGATTTAGATTCCGCAAGCCCGGAAGAATTACAGAACTAGTCTGATCATCAGATCATTTGAAAGACCTGGTACATCGGGCTTAAAACCGAAAGGATCAGCAAGCCGATAAATAGACCAACGGTTAGCAAAAGGACCGGCTCGAGGATAGAACTGAGCCGGTCAACTATGTACGAAACCTCTTTTTCATAATAACCGGCGGTTTTTAAAAGAGTAACTTCAAGAGTGCCTGTTTCTTCACCGATTCTAACCATCTCAGCCAGCAGGGGCGGTAAAATTCCAGTTTCCAGTAGCGGTTCTGCCAGGGTCTCGCCCCGGTTTAAAGCGCTGCCCAGCGAGGTAATTGACTGGGATATGCTCTGATTATCAACAACCCTGTCGGCCAGGTTTAAAGACTGATGGATGGTTAAGCCACCGGCCAGTAAGGTGCCCATGGTCCGGGCAAAGCGGGCGGCAATAGTTTGACGGTAAATTTTTCCGTAGATTGGCAGGCGCGGTTTTAACCGGTCTTTAAGCAGGCGCCCTTTTTCAGTTTGCAGAATCAGGCTTGCAGTGATCATTAAAACTATTACACTTATAACGAGAAGCGGCCAGTGGTCAGTGATGGTTGAACCTGCTGAAAGCAGAAGCCGGCTTAGCAATGGCATCTCCATGCCCATCTGGTTGAAAATTCCGGCAAACTGGGGCAGCACAAATATGATCATTACTGCGACAACTACCAGGGCTACAGCGCTGATAAATAGTGGGTAAGCGGTGGCAGAGCGTATTTTTTCTTCAAGATCGTGCTGTTTTTCAAAATGATCAGCCAGTCTGTCCAGGGTTTGGTCAAGAGCACCACCGGCTTCTCCGGCTGCGACCATGCTGATTAAAAAGGGCGGAAAAAAGCCCTTGCTGCTATCCAGCGCTTCGGCCAGTCCGGCGCCTTCTTCCAAGGCCTGTGCTGTCAAGCGAACCTGTCGCCGGAAAAGTTTATTTTCCAGCTGGCCTGCCAGGATATAAAGAGTTTTCAGGACAGGTACACCAGCCTGGAGCAAGGTTGAGAGTTGACGGCAAAAAATCATCAGGTCGCGGCTGCTGTAGCGGCGAATTCCGGTTTTTTTGCTTACCTGGTTTAAAAAGCGGTCGACCGCAGAAAAGGTTAACCGGTTTTCCTTCAACCTGAGTGGATAAAGGTTCTGCCTTTCCAGGATGATCAATGCTTCCTGTTTTGACCTTGCATTAACCCGGCCGAACAATTTTTTTCCATCTTTGTCGAGAGCCTTATAGTTAAATTCAATAGACATGGACACCCCTCCTGAAAGTTCTTTTCTAATCAGTAAAAATCAGCCGGAAGGTGAGGGCAAGATCAACAAGCCGGTCTTCACCGGCTACCCAGTCAAGCGTATCAAGGATAAGCAGGTTTTCAAACTGTTCCAGTGATCTGATTATTGTTTTTAGGCTCTGTCGGTCTCCTGTTGCCTGCAGGCT
>CAZCHW010000167.1:0-5045 GCA_964498375.1 uncultured Syntrophomonadaceae bacterium
GTCAAGAATTATGTTATCTACGGTAACTTTGACCTCGCTGACTGTAACACCGGTTATTTCTTCCAGGTATTCCTTGGTCTTTGTCTGCAGTTCACTGATCAAGTCAGGTAAAGCAACATCAGGCATAACCCTGATATGAATCCTGACTACAAGACCATCCGGTGTATAAGTCACATTTCTGCTGACATCTTTAATACCCTGAGTTTGTTGAACAACCCGCAAAACCATATTTTCAACCGCGGTAATAGAAATTAATACCTCACCATATTCACTGCCTTTTAACACAGCGTTGCCAATCTTTTTGGTTCTGCGTAATCCAAATGACAGGAAAACGAGGGCCAATAGCAAAAATCCGGCTCCAGTTGCCAGCATCACTGTTTCATTAGCCCAACCGGGCAGGCTGACATTCAGTCCCGGAATCAGGTTGTAGTTTAAAGCCAATAACAACAGGGCTCCGCCGATAAACAGGAGGCCGAAAAATACCAGGATCACCCGGGCTGCAGTTTTCATGCTTACCCCTCCTTCAGTGCTTCGAGATAAGCCTGCTTAAAAAGCAGGCTTAACGATCAGGAAGCAACAACCGCTCCCGAAGTTACTTCTTTTCAACTTCTTCAAGCTTTTCAGGTTCAGCTTCAGGTTCAGCTTCTTCCTCAACCGGTTCGGGGAACTGAACTCCCTGAACATGGACATTAACAAAAGTTACCTTTAAACCGGTCATTGTTTCAACTGCTTTTTTAACACTTTCCTGGATATTCCAGGATACATCGGGAATTCTTTCCCCATATTCAACGACAATAAAAATATCAATTTTTGCATCCTCAGTGCCTACTTCAACTTTAACGCCCTTGGAGAGGTTGCGCCGGCCGAGAACTTCAGCAATTCCCCCGCCGATGCCCCCGCTCATCGAGGCCACTCCCTTAATATCCGAGGCAGCCAGTCCGGCAATGATCGATACTACTTCATCAGCTATGCTTACCATACCGAGTTCAGTTGAAACGGTCGGACCTTCTTCTTTATTCATCGCTTTAAACCTCCCCACATTTAGTGAAAACAACAGCACAATCACAGCAAGATCGTGTTCCAATTATAACAGACATAGAGCGACGGTTCAAATTAACGGCCTGCAAAAACAGCGTGAGCAGGTGTTTTTTTACTCTTCGTCATCCTCTTCTTCAGCATCCTCTGGTTCTTCATCCCAATCTTCATCATCGATTAAAACCACTTCGCCGCAGCCGGGACAGGTTACTTCAATAGCCGATTCCTGATCCAGAATATCGTCGTCAACAACAACAATTTCGCGGCAGTTCGGGCATTCGATAGAAAAACCACCCTCAAACTCATCCTCTAAATCGAATTCTTCGTCATCATCATAATAGTCTTCTTCATCTTCATAAAAGTCTTCTTCAAGTTCGGTCAGGTCATCATCAATTGCCTCGGTATACTCAAAGAGCTCCTCATAATCGACCCTGAGTTGTTCAATTTCGTCAGTCATCTCTTCAATCAGATCGATAACCCGGTGCAGCACCTTTTCTTCTTTACTTTCCTCGCCAAGTTCCAATCCTTCGGTAAAACCTCTTAAATAAGATACGCGTGCCTTCAGATCCTCAGTCATCGCGAAACCTCCTCATTAATATTGTGGTAAAACTTTAGGTCAGGCTCTTTCAATATAAGATCCGGTGCGGGTATCAATTTTAATTATGTCTCCCTCATTGATAAAAAGAGGAACCATAACAACAACACCGGTTTCTACTGTAGCCGGCTTGGTGGCACCTGAAGCGGTATCGCCCTTAATGCCCGGTTCAGTCTCCGTAACAGCAAGACTGACAGAAATCGGCACATCAACACCGATCACATTTTCACCATGCATTACTACGGTAAGCTGGTCGTTTTCTTTTAAATATTTTACTTCTTCACCGATCTGTTCCTCGGTCAGGGCAATTTGCTCGTAAGTTTCCAGATCCATGACATGCAGTGAATCATCATCGCGGTATAGGTACTGCATTTCTTTACGATCCAGGTGAACTTTCGGCACCTTTTCACCGGCCCGGAAAGTTTTATCAGTAATTGAACCGGTCCGCAGGTTTTTCAGCTTGGAACGTACAAATGCCTGACCCTTTCCCGGCTTAACATGCTGGAATTCCAGCACTGTAAAAATATCGCCATCCAATTCAATGGTCACTCCGGTGTGAAAATCATTCGTAGAAATCATAATCAACGCCTACCCTTCATCTGCAAAATAAGTTTGATAGTTAGATAATAATAAGTTCCTGTGAGCTTTTGGTCAGCCTTTCAGCACCGGTTTCGGTAACCTGAACCATATCTTCAATTCTGACCCCTCCCCAACCGTCTATGTATATTCCAGGCTCAACAGTAACGATCATTCCGGGTTCAAGCACTGTATCACTACCGGGCACCAGAGCCGGCTGCTCGTGTGTAACCAGGCCGATGCTGTGCCCCAGGCCATGACCAAAGCAATGACCATAACCTGCTTCTGTTATTATATCACGTGCAATTCGATCCACTTCACCGCATTGCACGCCAGGTTTAACCGCTTCAGCCGATTTATTCTGCGCCTCCCTGACAATATTATAAATCTCAAGCTGCTTCCGGTCTACGTGCCCCAGGGCAAAAGTTCTGGTCATGTCAGTGGCATAGTGATTAAAAACAGCGCCAAAATCGACGGTCACCAGCTCTCCTTCATGTATTACTTTCGATGAAGCAACACCGTGGGGCATCGAGCCGCGCTCGCCTGAAGCCACAATAAAAGTGAAAGAAGGTTTTTCAGAACCCTGGCGAAGCAAAAATATTTCAAGTTCAACGGCCAGGTCACGTTCTGCCTGGCCTGCTTTAATATTATCTTTCAACCAATCACAAGCAAGATCAAGCACAGCTGCACCCTGCTTCATAATCGCTGTTTCGCCGCTATCCTTAATCCGGCGCAAATGCTCAATTCCGCCACTGATTGGCACCGGGGCAGTACTCAAGTGTGTGCTCAGCCTTTCAAGTTCAAGGCAGGACAAATTATCTGCTTCAAAACCAAGCCGTTTCCACCCATTTTGCTTAACCACTTCCCCAATTGTGCTGCGGTAATCATCGCGGTAACGTATCACCTCATATAAAGGGGCTTCCCGGGCGGCCTGGCCAAGATAACGAAAATCGGTTAAAAGCCACGCACCAGCGGAGCTGACCAGCAATACCCCTGAAGTACCGCTGAAGCCGCTCAAATAGAAGCGGTTTTCCGCCCCGGTAATCAGCAAGGCATCGAGGTTATGCTCCTGCAGAACTCCCCTGGCCTGATCCAGCCTGTTTTGAATCATCATCCTTCCCTCTTGAGCAAATCGTTCAGTGCAAGCAAACCTAGCAGATAACCGGTCGCTCCAAACCCGCTGATTACCCCTGCTGCCAGGGAAGCTGTAACAGATTTTTCACGAAACTCTTCCCGGCCAAAAATATTACTCAGATGAACTTCCACAAAAGGCATGCCAACGGCAGCGAGGGCATCGTGCAGAGCATAACTGTAATGGGTCAGGGCTGCTGGATTGATCAGGATGGCATCAAATTGATCTTTTGCATCCTGAATTTGATCAATGATTAACCCCTCATGATTGGATTGAAAAAATTGCAGGTGTAACCCCAATTTTTCCGCTTCGCAGTTAAGCATCCGGTTAACCTGATCCAAAGTTTGATCACCATAAATTTCCGGCTCCCTGCTGCCCAGTAAATTCAAATTAGGTCCATTTATGACTAATATACGGTGCATTTTTCGCCTCCCGGCCGGTGATTTTTCTTTAAAGCAAAGGGTCAAAGGATCATCATTTTTTTATCTTTATTTTTCCCCTGCTGCCGATAAAATCCTGCCTTACTGGAAAAAAATATACTTAGAGCTGCAGGGTTTCAATAATTTCCGCACATACTTCCTCAATACTTTTACCACTGGTATTTATCGTTAAATTGTTTTCACTGTAGTAAGGCTCCCTTTGTTTAAGCATTTTACGAACCTGTTCCAGGCGGTTGCTATCATTCAGCAGCGGACGTTCTGTCCCACCTGAAGTACGCAAAATCAGATCCGGCAGAGAAGCGGTCAGAAGTACAACTTTACCGGCCCGGTGTAAAATCAATCTGTTTTTCCGCCGCAGGACAATTCCCCCCCCTGTTGCCGCTACCAGCTCACCAGGTTTATAGCTTAGCAGAGCAGCCGCCGCCTGGCTTTCAAGGTCTCTAAACCGGGCTTCTCCGTGACAGGCAAATATTTCCCTGATTGCTATTCCGGCCATTTCTTCCACCAGCTGGTCGGTATCGACAAATTTACGCTTCAGACGCTTGGCCAGAGCTGTGCCAACAGCACTTTTCCCGCTCCCCATGAAACCGATCAGAATAATATTGTCGCTTCTTACTGCCCGATCCATTGCCATCAGCTTTCCTTTCCATAAATCATTTTACAGTCAAACCACAAATTAATTGGCCGGAGGACTATCAGATATACGAACCCGGCCGGTAGCCGGTGTAATTATCACATAAACAACCCGCCCCGCACTTCCGGTTAAAGCTACCGTCCCTCCTCGGCTCGGTGCGCCGCTGCGGTAAAAGGTCACCCGCGGATGCCCGCTATCCGTTTTTGGAAAATTAACTGACTGATATGTGACCCCTTCGGGCAAGTAAATGGTAGTTGCTTCCCCGCTTTTTAAATCTCTTATCCGGTAGTCATTGCTATAGATACGGAAGTCTATTGCCTGCGGGTTTCCGGTTGTTACTGCCTTCTGCTGAACTTTTCGCAGTTCCATGGCCAGGCTGCGGGCGGCCATTTCAGGTAACTGCCTTTCACTTAAACCGCCAAGTACCGGCACAGCAAGTGCTGTAATCAAACCGAGCAGGGCAAGCACAATAATAAGTTCAACCAGGGTGAACCCCTTACTGCTGCGTTTGTACAACCGCTGCAAACACTCCTTTACCGGTTAAACCCGGTGTTCTTTATTGCCTTTCACGGCCAAGACAGTTCAAATAGTCCAAACTGTCGCAAGACCCGGCAAGACGGTTATCAAATATAC
>CAZCHW010000168.1:0-5015 GCA_964498375.1 uncultured Syntrophomonadaceae bacterium
GCAGAACTGCGCTATCACTGCCGTCCGGTTGCTGCTCAGGGTATAATTCTGCCGGGATCAGCTCTTTCAGTTCCTCTTTGGTATAACCGAAAAGCTCTGCAGCATTCTGGTTACAATCTACCATATTCCCGGCTTTTGTTGCTATATAGATGGCATCGTGCGTACCTTCAAACGAAGCCCGGAACTTTTTCTCACTCCAGCGCAACTCGTCTGTCTTTTGCATCACTTTCAGCTGCAGCAAGCGGTTCCAGAACATCATGATAATGAAAAGGGTAAAAATAAAGTAAGCAACGGTCGGGTAAACACCTTCCCAACCGCTAGCAGGATTACGTAAATCGCTTAGCCCAAACCATTTACGGTCCAGGTCGGTTAAAACGCGATCCCTTTCCAGGCTGAAAAGAGCTTTATTAAATATATTTGTAAGGTGCCCGTAATCTGCGCCAAAGGCGATGCCATAATCACCAACACTTTCCGGTTCAATATAAAAGTCGAACAGGTTCAGCATATCAAGCTTCAGCAACTCATAGCGGGCAATTTGGTAGTTTTCAAACCACAGGTCGGCTTGTCCTCCGGCAATCAGTTCAACTGCCTCTGCCGGATGATTGAGGAACAGAAAATTCATATCCGCCTGGTAGTACTCATTTAGGAAGTAGTCGTAGGTAGCAGAACGGTTTTGCATGGCAACATTAAGCGGACGGTTCTCCAGGATATCTTCCAGTGCTTCACCGAGCGGGAAAACCATGCAATAGGAAGTTTGCCAGTAAGGGTTGGTGAAATAATAGTGCCCTTCTCTCTCATCGGTAATGCGCATACCAGTGATTCCTGTTAGCTCTCCCCGGTTCAGCGCCTCCACTGCATCGCTCCAGACCATCTGCTGGTAGCGAATTGGCACTCCAAGCCATATTTCCAGCGCTGCAACCAGATCAGCCTCATAGCCGCTGTATTGCCCTTCCGGGTTGGTGAATGACAGGGGTGGAAAACGATAATCACCGGCAAGCACTATTTCACCCTCTGCCTCCAGGGTGTACCGATCCTGGGGGGTCAGCCTGGTTTGAGAAAAATGGTTCCACTGGTAGAGGGCAAAAAAAACGGTCCCTCCGGTAAAAATGAGTGCCATTAGTAAAAAATAGATTCGGTTTTTCATTAAGCCACCACCATGGAGCGCTGCTGTGAATCGGTCAGGCCTGCAGTTAAAAGTTTACTCGATTACCAGCGTAGCGATAATTTTTTCCAACTCAGCGGTTAGATCAGCATTGGTGGTTCCTGATGTGATCAAGGTGAAGATATACGAACGACCCCGGTAGACAAAAGCAGCACTTTCAGCCTTAACCGGACTTTCGTGCCCTGCTTCGGCACTAATTATGCTTACATCATATTTTCCAATCCTCTGGCTGCCGGAAGGTTCAACTTGTGCGGTTTCGTGTAACCCCGCAGTTAAAAGGCGAATTGATTCGGCCTCCAGTTGATCTTTTTCGTATTCAAGGGGCAAAACAGCTGCAACCATCAGAATTGAATCCTGCCCGACTTTTTTTTCATAAAGAAAAGTTCGAACGCCCTCCCGGTTTGTTTCACCGGTTACATTCCATTCATTGGCATAAGCAAAACTCAGCTGAAATTCCAGCTCTGAAGGACGCTGTGCCCACCCCTCTTTGTTTTGTTCTGCACCGGTATCGGAAGAGCAGGCAGTAAGGGTGGCTTGTGTAAATAAAATCAGCAGGGCGAGTATAAATAAATTATATATTCGGCCTGACCATGCTGTCATGGTTTATCCGGCCGGCTGTTTCCACCGGGAGTGGAACCTGACTGACCGGGAGCTGAACCCGACTGCCCGGGGGTTGAGCCCGACTGCCCGGGGGCTGAGCTCAAACCAGCATCTGCTGCTCTAGCCGCTTTTTCTTGTGCAGCCACGTGTGCTTCTTCAGCTTTTTTAAAGGATTCTTCTTTTTTCTCCATCGCTCGCTGCTGATTTTCAAGGGCTCTGTTCAAACCCTGCTGTGCCTGTGGAGGTATTTTTCCATCTGACAACAGTTTTTCAAGCTGCCCTGAACGACTTTCATTCAACTCAATCATCAGTCCCAGCACTTCACCGGCTTCCTCGTCGTCCAGATCATCCCAGGTGGCCCAGATCATTTGTTCCTGCCGTTCTAAATGAGCGGTCAGAAGTTGTAATGCTTCAAGATCACCGGCTCCGTCGATCAGGGACATCACTTCAGTAGAAGCAGCCTGTAAAATTTGCAACCGCTCTTCAGGGTGCTCGGTAAGTATAATTTGCGTGGACTGAATTGCCAGAATGGGATCCAGTAAAAGATCATCCAAATGAAGGGGGTTGCCTTCGCCAGTAGCATCACTGGCAAATGCGGTTCCTGCATAAAGCACAATAATAATGCCAAGCATTATAATTTTTGCTTTCATAACAGTGTATCGCTCCACTTTTTATATTTCCCATACATAGGAAAATACCTCTTTTCGACAGCCTGGAAATCATAACCCCGCAGGATTTTAGACCCATAGCTTTGCTAACCAGCTTTTCAACTGGGGCGCCATTTCGTGGAGATATTTGTCCAATAAATAATATCACTACAAACTCTGTTTGTAAAGCAATTATAAGCGTTACTGAATAAGAGAAAGCTGGTTATCCTCTGACAACCAGCTTTCCTGATAATTATTTTGGTGGGCGAAACAGGGCTTGAACCTGTGACCCCCTGCTTGTAAGGCAGGTGCTCTCCCAGCTGAGCTATTCGCCCAAATAGTGGTGACCCCTAGGGGATTCGAACCCCTGCTGCCAGCTTGAAAGGCTGGTGTCCTAACCGATTAGACGAAGGGGCCAGGAATGGTGGGCCCACCAGGGCTCGAACCTGGGACCAACCGGTTATGAGCCGGTAGCTCTTCCAGCTGAGCTATGGGCCCTCGTCTCTAATTTTACCTTTAAAAAAGAACGTTTATTTAACAGCTATATGAGTTTAACATACCCTGCAGATTATTGTCAAGAACTAGAATAGGGGTTACAATAAAAAAAGGTTATACATAACAGGAGGCCTAAACATGCACAAAGAAGTAAAAGATTTTGACATTTGCCTTACCGTAGATGATATTTTAACAGGTCAGGGAATTGATCCTGCCCGTGCTTCGGCAAGGCTGATTGAAACCGCTGAATCTGTAATCGAAGAAGCACAAACATTGATTAAGCCAGCAGCTCTTCACACAATTGTTAACGTTACCGAATTTGAACACCGGACCGTTCGATTTGAAGGTGGGTATTTCGAAGGGTCTTTAGTGGCCAAAGCAATGGCAGGTGCCGATCAACTGGATATCGCTGTCTGCACCATTGGCGACGCCCTGGAAAAACGGGTTGAGGAAATGATGAATGAAAATCCGGTTCAGGCTATCGCCCTTGACGGGGCCGGTATCGCTGCTGTTGGAAAGGTGTCGCGAACAGTTGAAGACATCATCAGCAGTGAAGCCTGTCAGCTCAATCTTGATTTGGGAATGCGCGCTCAACCGGGGCAGGAAGGCTGGCCAATTGAGCAACAGCGCCAGGTGTTTTCTGTCTTGCCGGCTGAACAGATCGGGGTTAGGTTAACCGAAACCTGCCTGATGATCCCGCGTAAATCAGTATCATTTGTGGTGCCCAGGGGCAAAGATCTGGAAAACGGTGCTTCACCATGTGATTTTTGTTCCAAACGCAATCGTTGTGACTGGCGCAAAGAAAAAAAAGTGGCCACTTAAGATAAATTTACGGGTAACCCGGAAGAAATGGCGAAGCCATGAGAAAAAGGGTTTCTTAAAAAATAACAAAAGGCAGAACCCTGTGAGAAAAGTTCTGCCTTGATTATTCTGGCTCCCCAGGCAGGACTCGAACCTGCAACCTACCGGTTAACAGCCGGTCGCTCTGCCATTGAGCTACTGAGGAGTACTGTTAGCATTAGTATTATACTGAATTGGCTCTAACCCGTCAACCCTCTTTTCAGCCTCTGTTTAATTTTTTTAGGCTTCACTGGGTTACTTCTATTCGAGGTAATCGCGCAACCGCTTGCTGCGCATTGGATGCCGCAGCTTGCGCAAAGCCTTAGCCTCAATCTGACGAATTCTTTCCCTGGTTACCCCAAAAAACTGGCCAACTTCTTCAAGGGTCCGCGACCGGCCATCATCAAGACCAAACCTGAGCCGCAAAACTTTTTCCTCCCTGGCCGAAAGAGTATCCAACACATCTTCAAGTTGTTCTTTCAGAAGTTCAAACGCTGCCGCATCAGCAGGCGCCTGGGCTTCATGATCTTCAATAAAATCGCCAAGATGGCTGTCGTCTTCTTCTCCAATTGGCGTTTCCAGCGAAACCGGCTCCTGGGCAATTTTAAGAATCTCACGCACTCGCTCTTCAGTAATATTCATTTCCTGGGCAATTTCCTCCGGCATCGGTTCACGACCAAGTTCCTGAACAAGTTGCCTGGAAATACGGATAAGCTTGTTAATTGTCTCCACCATGTGAACGGGAATACGGATAGTCCGGGCCTGATCGGCTATAGCCCGGGTGATTGCCTGGCGAATCCACCAGGTTGCATAGGTGCTAAATTTGTAACCTTTGCGGTAGTCAAACTTCTCGACCGCTTTAATTAACCCCAGGTTTCCTTCCTGGATCAGATCTAAAAAGAGCATCCCCCGGCCTACATACTTTTTAGCAATGCTAACCACCAGGCGCAAGTTGGCTTCAGCCAAACGCCGGCGAGCTTCATCGTCGTCTTTTTCTATAGCCATGGCCAGCTCGACTTCTTCCTCAGAAGTGAGTAGAGGAATCTTGCCGATTTCCTTCAGGTACATTCTAACCGGATCGTTTACAGCAACCCCATCGGGGACAGTTTCGATATCTGCCACTTCAGTTTTACCGTCATCGTCGGAATCGTCATCATCAGATGTGTCTTTTACATCGCTGGCCGGATCATCAATGATGTCCACGCCATGCTGGGCAAGTCGATCATAAAAATTATCTAAAGCTTCCACAGAAAGCTCGTATGGTTGCAGGG
>CAZCHW010000169.1:0-5014 GCA_964498375.1 uncultured Syntrophomonadaceae bacterium
ACTGGTACGCTTTAAAGCAAAACCCTGTTCCTGGGCAGTCTTGTTTAATTCCTCTAACAGGACATTACGTGCTTCCTGAAATTCTTTAACGAAAACCGACTTCTGGCGCTCGTAATCTTCACCGTCAAATGCTTTAGGAATACTCTCTTTAAGGTCATCCAGCAACTCTTCAACTCTACGGCTAAAGTCATAGCCGGTTCCGGCCGGCGGATTAAGAGCAATTGGCTCGCCAGGGTGCTCAAAATTATAAACATAGACCCAGTCATCGGGGACCGGCTCAGCAGCAGACATTTTTTCAATGATTGATTGAGCATAACTCGATTTACCGGTTCCGGTCAGGCCGGTCATAAAAATATTGTAGCCCGGCCTCTTTACCTGCAGGCCGTACTCCATGGCCCTGACCGCCCGTTCCTGTCCAATCATTCCCTCCAGCGGTGCCACCTCGGCAGTGGTGTCAAATTTGGCATTTTCAGTCTTACAGGTTACTCGCAATTCTTCAGCTTTTAATTTTTCCCAGGTCATTCAGTATTCCCCTCTCTGCAGCATCTGGACACAAGTATACTAAAAAGCAGCTTGAACACTTGGGGCTGCGGGCATTGCATACCTGTCGTCCGTGGGTAATCAGCCAGTGATGAGCCCGGCTCCATTTATCTTTCGGCACTACCTTTTTTAATTCCTCTTCCACCAGATCAGTTGTTTTCCCACAGGCTAAACCGAGCCTGCGTGATACCCTGAAAACATGAGTATCAACTGCCAAGGCTGGTTGGTTAAAAGCGTTACTTAAAATAACGTTAGCTGTTTTACGGCCCACACCGGGCAGCTTGATCAATTCTTCAAACCGTTCAGGCACCCGGCTATTGTAGTTTTTCACAAGCAGTCGAGCTGTTTCCACCAGGTAACGGCTTTTATGTCGGTATAAACCGCAGCTTTTCAGGTATGGCTCCAACTGACCCGGTTCGAATCCGGCCATTTCTTCAGGTGAACAAATATCGGCAAAAAGCCGATCAGTAATTTTATTTACCTGTTCATCGGTAGTTTGCGCAGATAAGATCGTGGCCACCAGCAACTGGAAGGGATTCTTAAATTTAAGGCTAGTTGTCGCCTCCGGGTAGTGATCCTCCAGCCTGGTCAAAATTGTTTCTGCTTTGGGTGTTGTTCGCTGTGAACATTCGACTTTTGGCATACATCATTATAGATCGGCAGTTTGCCAAGGTAAAGCAATATTTACTTTGCTGCACCTCTTAATTTAAAAAGGCCGGCAAAATTCTGCTTGTTTGCCGGCCTTTTTGATTTACTGAAACACTCTGTTAACGATGGGTATAGTGCGGTAACAGGACCGGACCGATTCTCTCGTCCGCAGCCCCTGTTTCTTCCAGTTCACGATGGTAAGCAGAAACATGTTCAAGGTTCAAACCATCCGGTTGGGGTAGATCCTTGCTCACCGCTGCTGCATGTCGTCCGGCACGCCTTCCGAAAACGATTATGTCGAGTAACGAATTGCCCATCAGGCGGTTGGTGCCGTGAATTCCTCCCGCTGCCTCACCGGCTACGTAAAGATTTTCTACAGCCGTCATACCGTTTTCATCGATCAATAACCCGCCATTCTGATAATGCAGGGTCGGGTAGATCAACATCGGCTCATTACGGATATCAACATTAAAACGCTGGAACTGGCGCATCATTGCCGGCAGCTGTCGCTCAATTGTCCCTTCACCATGAATTTGTTCAATCAGTGGAGAGTCAAGCCAAACCGCTGTAATACCCGTCGGCAGAGGAACGCCCAGTTCCCGTTCCTGGCACTCACGAATAATAGCCGATGATTCCACATCACGCGTTTCAAGGTGGTAGACAAACTGTTCACCTTTAATGTTAAGCGGGGTGGCACCCAAGCCGCGAGTCTTTTCTGTAACCAGCAGCCCGAGCAGCTGCGGTGGATAAGCGCCTCCGGTCGGATGATACTGGATTGAATCGGCATAGATAGTCTTTGCCCCGGCGCGGTAACCTATCACCAGGCCATCCGCAGTGGCACCGTAATGGTTACTGGTCGGGAACCCGCGGTAGTGCAACCTGCCTGAACCACCGGTGGCAATAATAACTGTCTTCGCCCGGGCGATCAGGTATTGTTCCGTTTCCAGGTTATACAAGACCGCACCTGCAGCCCGCCCGTTCCGGTCGAGCAGTATTTCTACGGCCGGGCTGAATTCCACTATGGTAATCCCTTTGTTGTAGACTTCATCCCGCAGAGTACGCATAATTTCTGCCCCGGTGTAATCACGGGCAGCGTGCATTCTTTTACGGGATGTGCCACCGCCGTGGATGGTAATCATCGTTCCATCCTCTTTTTTATCAAACATCGTGCCCATATCTTCAAGCCACTTGATGACCAGCGGTGCATCCATTACCAGGGCGCGGGCCAGTTCAGGCACATTCTCAAAGCGTCCTCCGCCAACAACATCAAGATAGTGAATTGCCGGAGTGTCATTCTCCTTGTCCGCAGCCTGGATTCCTCCCTGGGCCATCATAGTATTGGCATCGCCAAAACGCAGCTTCGTTGCCACCATTACCTTGCTTCCGGCAGCATGCGCTTCCAATGCTGCCGAGGCGCCGGCACCTCCGCCTCCGATGATCAAGACATCTACATCGTAATCAGGTTCAGTATTCAGGTTGAGCTGAATGTCGCGCAGCCTGCTCCAGGATTCAAACACATCAGCCATTTCAACAGGCATACGTGCACCTTTGTTTACCCCGACCTTAATATTACGAAAACCCTCGGTATTGTAGTCCGGGTGGAATTTCTGCAGTACATCCTGCCTCTCCTCGGGAGTCATTCGCGGATAGGTAACCCCAACCCGGGAGGCTCTAGTTTCTTCTACCTTTTTAACCAGTTCTGCAAGTCGTCCACTGTAGGGCAATGCTTTGCTCCTCCTCTCCAGGTTGGTTATTCAATTTCCCTGTTGTTATATAAATCCTGCAACTTTTCTTTTTCAGCATTAACCAGGGCATCTATTTCAGCATCCAGCTCACCATCTTCTATTGCCTTGGTCCGTTCAGCCAAAAAAGTATCGGGCTTGGCTATGTAACGGCTGTAAAGACGTCTGCCCGTTAAAGCAGCGTTATAATGGACAATATTGGCCGGGCAACGTGATACGCAAAGTCCGCACATCACACAATCGAAGGAGAGATCGGCCGCCTTTTCAAAATCGCCGCGCTGGAGATAGGCGATGTACTGCATAACGTCAATATCCTGCGGGCAAACTTTGGTGCAGGAACTGCAGCCAAGGCAGCGGAACACTTCGGGATAAAGCTGGGCAAAGTGCGCTGTTGACGGTTTGATCTCTTCCAGATCGAATGTAGCCTTGCGTCCCGGAAAAAAGGGAATCTGAGCCAGGTACATTCCCTCTTCCACTTTGGTCTGGCAGGCCAGTCCCACTTTTAATTCATAGTCGCCGGCGATCCGGTAAACGGTGGCGCAGGCTCCGCAAAAACCGGCTCTGCAGCCACAACCTCGTTTTAATTGGTATCCAGCATATTCCATGGCATCAATAATCGTCAGCGATTCTGGCACGGTATAGCGCTTACCCATGAGGAATATATCAATCATTTTAATTTCGTCGCTCATCGTCTCCTCCTTCTGGACGGCCGATTATTCAGCCGGTGCCGCCGGGATAAATCCTTCCTTCATCAGCATCTTAGTCTGTTTCTGGGCCTTTCCGATCGATTCCTCTGCAAGCTTGTAAATTTCATCTCTGCTCAGTTTTTTCCTGGCGACGCCTTCTTCAATCGCTTTCATAGCTGTAGCAGTTGCCACCCGTGGAAATACTTCCCACATATCCATGGTGGGCAGGATGCTATCCGGGTTCATGCCGCCATCGGGTGCGCAGGCAGCCAGCTCTTTGGCTGCAGCAATGCACATTGAATCTGTAATTTTCGTTGCCTGTACATCAAGGACCCCACGGAATATAGCCGGAAAACCAAGGGAGTTGTTAACCTGGTTCGGAAAATCGGACCGGCCGGTGGAAACAATCTTCGCTCCCGCTTCCTTTGCTTCCCAGGGCCAGATTTCCGGAATTGGGTTTGCGCAGGCAAACACAATAGCATCTTTAGCCATGCTGGAAATCCATTCTTTCTTGATCGTATCCGGTCCCGGCTTGGATAGGGCAATGATCACATCGGCTCCCTTAATTGCTTCTACCGGGCCGCCGACCAGATTTTTAGCATTGGTATTCTCGCAAAGTTCCCATTTGACAGGGTGCTGTTCTTTAAGTTCAGTGCGTCCATTGTGCAAGGTTCCCTTGCTGTCCAGCATAATTATTTTACCCTGGTCTGCCCCGGCCGCCTTCAGCATCCGTGCAGTGCAAATATTAGCTGCCCCGGCGCCAAGCAAGACAATATTAGCTTCATCCATCTTCTTGCCGACAATTTTCAGGGCGTTGAACAAACCGGCCACGGTTACCATGGCAGTGCCCTGCTGATCATCGTGCCAGACCGGAATATGGCATTCTTCCTGGAGGCGATCAAGGATGTAAAAACATTTCGGACTAGAAATATCCTCCAGGTTAATCCCGCCAAAACAGGGCTGCAGCATCTTTACAAACTTAATTAAGTCTTCCGGATCCTTGGTATCAACACATACCGGAAAGGCATCGACTCCGCCAAGGTATTTAAATAAAAGCGCTTTACCTTCCATAACCGGAATCGCCGCTTCCGCCCCGATATCGCCTAGGCCGAGCACCCTGGTGCCGTCTGAAACAACAGCCAGCAGGTTGGCCTTGTTGGTGTGCTCATAAACCAGTTCTTTATTTTCGGCAATTGCCTTGCATGGTTCGGCAACACCGGGTGTATACCAGATGGCGAAATCATTAACATCGCGCACCACACACTTCAGGTCAACCTGAATTTTACCCTTATAAAAGGGGTGAAGCTTCATTGCATCCTCGGCCGGCTTTTTCGCCTTGGCCAGTAATTCTTCTTTGCTGATAGACATTTACCTGTCCCCGCTTTCATTAACTTTTAT
>CAZCHW010000170.1:0-5009 GCA_964498375.1 uncultured Syntrophomonadaceae bacterium
GCCGGTTATATTATTTGCACGGTGTTATTTGCCGTTGGTGGATTGGGTTTGATGTTTATCGGGTCCGATAATCTGTTATTGGTTTATCTGGTTGTTTTTATGATGGGCGCCGGTTATGCCGGAACCCAATTGTTCCCCTATTCGATGCTGCCGGATACTATTACAGCTGATACGCTTAAAACAGGGTTGCGCAGGGCCGGTACTTACACAGGCATCTGGACTGCTGCCGACAAAGCCGGTTTTGCTGTTGGCCCGGCTATATTTGCCTTAATACTGGCGCTGACAGGTTTTATTGAAACTGAAGGTGGGATATTGATTAGCCAGCCTGAATCGGCCTTGCTGGGAGTGCGAATTGGTTTTGCTTTGCTCCCGGCGTTCTTGATGACTTTGAGCTTACTGGTCTTGCGTCGTTACCGTCTTGATTCTGAAACTATCGCTGCACTGGGTGCTGCTGAAAAATAAAGTTTTAAGCCTGGCGCGTTATAAAACAAAGAGCCAATTACGAACCTAAGAGGGCCCCGGACCGGGCCCTCATTTGCGTAGGCGCCGGGCAGGTATTTTGTTTCTGCCATGGAATATTTAGCAACGGGGGGTGATCCTGTGGAAAACCAGCTTAAATCCATGATTCAGGAAGGTTTTGTCGACCAGCAAACAATGGATAAATTTGCTACTGCTGCAGCTGCTTTGATTGGCGAAGAATGTGTTTCGAACAACCGGGCCGATTTGCTGGCCGGCTGCCGTGATTTTTGGCCGCCAAATAATATCTGGATGCTGGAAGGTGCAGTTCCTGCGCTGCCTCAGCTGGTGGTGTGGCCACGCCATACGGAAGATGTAGCCCACATTTTAAAGCTGGCGAATGAACACCGGATACCGGTTACGCCATTCGGGGAAGGTTCCGGAACACTGGGCGGAGCGGTGCCTTTAAACGGTGGTGTGTTATTGGATCTGAAAAAAATGAATGCTATTCGGTGGATCGACGCTGAAAGTCTCATGGTTAACGTGCAAAGTGGCATGAACGGCGCACTGTATGAAGAAGAGCTGAACCTTTCCGGCTTTACCGGTGGTCATTTCCCCCAGTCACTGCGCTGCTCATCAGTAGGAGGATGGTTGTCCTGCCGGGCAGCGGGCCAATTTTCTACCCGCTATGGAAAAATTGAAGACATGACTGTTGCTTTAGAGGCAGTTTTGCCGGACGGAACAATTTTTAAAGGCCGCGATGTCCCGCGCACAGCAACCGGGCCGCGGCCAGACCACCTATTCCTGGGATCAGAGGGAATTTTCGGGGTGATTACCTCAGCTACTCTGAGAATATGGCCCAGACCTGAAAAAAAACACCTGGTTACTTACACCTTTGCCGACTTACAGGAAGCGCTTCAGTCGTTGCGCTTAATTATGCACTCTGGCGCTCGTCCGGCGGTGGTGCGGCTTTATGATGCCCAGGAAACAGGACATCATTTTCCTCAGCTGGGCGATCAGCGCTGCGGGTTAATTTTACTGGTCGAGGGTAACGAAAAGCTTGTTGATGCAGAAGCGGGACTGATTGACGAGATTGTCAGTAGTTATGACGTTGTCAACGAAGGAAAGGAACCGGTTGAACACTGGCTTGAAAAACGTTTTGATGTTAGTGTTGCTTCAATGCTTTTTCAAAAGGGAGCAGTGCTTGACACAATTGAAGTATCTGCAAACTGGCACAACGCCTATTCAACATACCAGGCAATGCAAAGTGCGCTCATGTCTGTCGAAGGGACAATGCTTGCTTCCGGGCATTATTCTCACGTTTATCCCGATGGAGCAGCCCTATATCTGACAACGGTCGGCTTCCCCGGAAAGAATAAGATTGACTACTATAAAAAAATCTGGCAGTCGGCCATGGAGGCCTGTCTTGCTGAAGGTGCGGCTATTGCGCACCACCATGGCATCGGACTGCACCGCGGGTTATGGATGGAAGAAGAACAGGGAAGTGGGCTTAAAGTAATCCGGCGAATTAAAGACGCATTGGACCCGCAGCATATCATGAATCCGGGCAAATTGGGTATAAGGGAGGTTTCAACATGGCGGAAATAACAAAAGTTGATCTGGAGCAGTTGTTAAACTGCGCATTATGCCCTAACCTTTGCCGATGTGACTGCCCGGTTTTGCAGGTTAGCGGACGGGAAGCGGTTGCTCCGGCTGGAAAGGCCCGGCTGGCCGGTCTGGCCTATCAAGGTTTCATGCCGTGGGATGAAGAGATGCTCGAGGCTGTCGCCAACTGCCTTGGCTGTCGCAACTGCACAATTCTCTGCCCCTTCCCGGATCTAAACCTCTGTGATGAGCTCTTAAATGCCCGTATCGGCGAGCAGGGGGCCAAAATTAAACTGCCGTTCTGGGAGCCTTTCCTGAATAATTTAAAAAAATACAGCAGCCCCTATGGCCGCAAAGAGAGAGTTGCTTCATTAAAGGAAAACGAGAAAACCAATGTCGAGGTAATCTACTATGCCGGCTGTACAACCCTGGCCAATAATCGCGCTGCTCTTGAAGCAGCAGAGGCTTTACTGAGCCGGGCAGGTGTTAATTATACCTTAATTGATGAAGACTGCTGTGGTTATCCGGCCGAAACCTGGGGCGACCTGTCCCTGGCCAAACAGCTGGCATCAGAAAACAGCCGCAAAATTGCTGCAAGCGGAGCTTCCAAACTGGTCACCGGTTGTCCTGAATGCTGGCAAACCTTTAGTGAGCGTTATCCGGCCTGGGGTTATGAATTGCCCCTGGAAATTATCGACGGGCCAACATATTTCCTGGAATTGCTGAGTGAAGGCCGCCTCGAACCGCTTGACGAACAGCCCCTGGAAGTAAGCTACCACGACCCCTGCATATGGGCGCGGACAGCTGAAAAAGTATCCGAACCAAGGAATATATTAAACCGCATACCCGGTTTAAAAATCTTTGAGCCGGAACATACCGGTAAAGAAACGCGCTGCTGCGGTGGGGGAAGAATGTTTCAGCTTTCCTTTCCCGAAACTGCAGCAAAGGTGGCTAGCCGGCGTCTGACCGATTTTTCTGAGGGAAAAACAATAGTTACAGCCTGCCCTTTCTGCCGGGAAGGCCTGCTTGGCCCCGATCACGAAGTTCTTGAACTGGTTGAACTGTTGGCCCGGGTTTGTTTGAAACAGCAGGAAGAATAGGTTGTAATAGTTATTTTGCCTGGAAAAATTTAAAAAAGGTTGCAATCCTGAAGGGAAACGTTTATATTATTAAAGAGAAAATAAGCGAAGTTGCCGTATTAATTGATACAGATGCAAGCGGGTGTAGCTCAATGGTAGAGCCCCAGCCTTCCAAGCTGGATACGTGGGTTCGATTCCCATCACCCGCTCCATTTTATTTAAATAAATGAGTCAAAGGGACGGGGGTTTGACTCACTGGTTGCTATGCCCTAACAATAATATTTCGATTGATCCCCGTTAACCTTTCTATCTGCCTTACCGAAAGGTTGTAATTTGTTTTTAGGTTTTTTAAATGTTTGTCACGGATTGATTTTTTAAAGTATTTTAAATCTGAGGGCTTCTCAACCTTGCATATCTCTATAATTAGCGCGATCGCTTTTTCATCGGAAAAACGGATTATAGTTTCCATATCAAGACATTTATCGTTGTTTTCCTGATTATGGTAGTCGATAAACTGAGCCTTAGCTTTTTCAATATCGGTATTAATGATCTTTAGGGCAAATTCAATGTCAGTTATCCCAGTTGATTTTATATAATCACCATAACTGCTCCACTTATATTCTCCAACCCTATTACATAATCCGGCTTTTAACGGGTTCAGATGGATATATCTCAAAACGGTTAAGAAATAGGTGTCATCCTCTACGGGCTCACTCTTAAATCTGTCTTGAAATAGGGGGCCGACTCTTTCATGCTTATGGTTGTACCAGTAAACATAACTGCTGCCGAGTCTGCGCATGATCTGGCTCAACGGTTCTGTCTCCTCCTGCAATAAAAGATGAACATGGTTATTCATGAAGCAATAGGCATATAATTTATAAATATACTTTTCTTTAAGCTCTTTAATGGTATTTAAATATCGAATTATATCGCCACTGTTTTTAAAGATTGTTTCTTTGTTGATACCACGAACCATAATGTGATAGATGCCGCTTTCACTTAATTTCCGCGCTGTCCTTGGCAAAAGAATCACCTCGCAATGAGCTTACCAAAAAAGATATTGCGAGTCAAACCCCCGTCCCCCTGACTCCTAATTATCATCTCTTCTATTTTGAATTCTGTTAATAACAGTTGTTGTAACTGCTATAACAACTGCGACTCCTGCCGTTATAAGCAATAATGGTGCAGCCATTTCTTCAATCTGACTAGAATCGCTGAAGCTTGAATTCTTCACAAGAAATAAAATTGATGCAGAAACTGCAACCGCCAAAACCGTAGTGAGAAACACTTTTATAAATGGCTTTTCTTTTTCGGGAGCTGGGCCAACGTAAGCGTTGGCTGCAATTAAACGAACAGCGTAGATACCTGAGCAAATCAACAAAATTATCATTACATTCGTCGGGTAACTCACCCATCTAAAACCAAAACCATAAAGGCCTACATCAAGCATTAGCAAGTAGAGAAGCATGATTAATGTCTGGTTTCCGATTTCATTCTTTCTTTTTACCTGCATTTCGTCTAAACTTTTTCTATTCACCGCGATCGCCCTCCCAAAAAAGATCATTTAAAGTTTTATCCAATACTCTACATATTGCTGTACATAAATTTATCGTAGGATTATAGTCGCCGTTCTCAATAGCATTAATTGTTTGCCTTGTTACACCTACAGCATCAGCAATGTCTTTTTGAGACATATCTTTTGCTGCCCGCGCAGATTTCAACCTTAAATTTTTACTCAATATATCACCCCGAAGTAAAATTTAAAATTTATCAGTGATTCTCATGCAAAGTATCATATTATAGATAAAATGTCAAATATAAATTACAATATATCATCTATATTATATTTAGCGGAGCTTTTGCACCTAG
>CAZCHW010000171.1:0-4988 GCA_964498375.1 uncultured Syntrophomonadaceae bacterium
AATATCCGTTAATCCGGGACAGCTTAACGGCAGCTGGTGTGAGTGTCCTTGATGACCGGATTGTAAAGCTGCAAAGAGGTTCCGGTGTAATTCAGCTTGCCGGGCTCAGCGATCCGCACTTTCTAACTTCTACATACCTGGAAAAAACTAATCTTACTGGAGTGGTTTCTTCCCTGGAGAAGTGGTTCCGCACAGAAGACTTCATACTTCTCCTGGCCCACCGCCCTGAGCTGTTTGAGCTTTACAGCGCCTATGACATCGATTTAAGCCTGACCGGCCATGCCCACGGCGGACAATTTCGTTTGCTTGGCCTGGGAGGCCTTTATGTGCCTGACCAGGGACTTTTCCCCGAGTATACAAGCGGCAGGTACGACAAAAATAATTCTACCATGTATGTCAGCAGGGGTTTGGGTAACAGTGTGGTTCCGGTAAGGCTTTTCAACCGGCCAGAAATTATAGTGGTAACCTTTGTGCCGAACCAATAAGCAGAGGGGCTTTTACTTAACAACTGTGCATCTGGCTGAAAATGTATACTTTTTACGCTATTTGATCAAACCGGGCTTGGTAAGCTAAAGCTCTACAGGTTCAAACTTGCGCAATAAAAAGAGGGAACGGATTGTGTTCAGCATTTGATCGACTGTTTCCATTTGTCCCTCCAGGCCGAGGTCGGCGGGGGTCAAATTGACCCGCAGGGGCATGTTGACAGGCACTTCAGTGGCCAGATGAAACATTTCGCCCTCACCGGCGAAGTCAACTGTATCCAGGGATATAGTTGTTGATACCGGAATATCCTGGCTGATTGGCACAGTGGTATCAATCGGCAGATCAACAATGGTTCTGCCAATCAGCGGCAGGTTGACAGGCACACTGATATTCTGCCTGATCCTGACCGTGGTCCTGATAGGAACAGTAGCACTGAAGGGTATTTCTGAGGGAAAGAGATTTCTTAAATCATTTACAGGAATTTCTAATTCAACCGGAATGGTGTCATTAATCCGGATCTGCATGTCGAGCCCCTTGCTGTTTAGCTCTGCCAGATCTTCACTGAACCGGCGGGTGTATTGATTAACTTTCCCCCGGGCTACCAAAAAAAAGGTTATACTGAAGATGATCATAACAATTAAAAGCAGCTGTGCCGCCTTAACAGTGCCCGCGTATATTTTAGGCAGGTTGAGCTCAAATTTATTCAATGCAAGTGCCTCCTCCAGTGGATTGACCAGTTAATGTGGCTATAGTTCCTGCAATTTGTGCTGGGGCAGGGTAAAGAAAAATGTTGCTCCTGCGCCCGGTTTGCTTTCCGCCCTGATTTCGCCGCCATGCTTGAGCATAATCCGGTAAACCAGGTTTAAACCGATTGCTGTGCCGGTAAAGCGATTGTCCTGGTGGAGTCTGTGGAAAGGAACAAACAGCTTATCGGAATAGCGCATGTCAAACCCGATTCCATTGTCGCGAATATAATAAGTTAAATGGGTGCCGTTTTCCAATACTCCAAATTCGATCTGGGCTTCATCTGTGTCGGCGGTAAATTTCCAGGCGTTATCGACAAGGTTCTCCAGGGCGATCCGCAGCAGGTTCAGGTCACCGTAAACTGTCAGGCCGGGAGCGGCAGTAGTTTTAACCTGGCGCTGGGGTTCAAGATAACGGAGTTTTCTGATCTGGTTGTCAAAAAGTGAACTCAGATTTACGTTTTCACAAACCAGCTCATGCTGGGCTACTTCGGATAGACGCAGCATCGCTGAGATTAATTCGTCCATTAGCTGAACCTGATTATGAATGCGGTTAAGATAATCTTGAGCGCTGTCGGTTAATTTTTGATGATGCTCTTCCAGTAAAGCTTCTGCAAAGCCGGCTACCCGGCGCAGTGGAGCTCTTAAATCATGTGATACCGAGAAGGTAAAGGCATCGACTACAGTTTGTTCTTTTACCTGCAAGTCAAGCTGCCGGTTTAGCTGTTTGAGAGCTTTTTTTGCTTTTTTTTGTTCGATTACCGTGCCAAGTTGATCAATATAAAGTTTGATGGCGTCAAGGTTGGCAATTACTTTACCGCGGGGCATAAAAAAGATCACTGAACCGACTATATTTTGGCTGCCATAACCAATTTCGATCACGTAAATGTCTCCAACCTGAAAAACTTCCTCTAGCATTTTGGCTGAACCGGGGTCGATAAATCCTTCTGTGGCTGCAGTGAGAGTTCTATAATGAAGTACTCTTTCACTTCTGGTTTTTCTTACACCTGAGGGCTGAAGATTCCATTTTCGGTCACTCAGTTCGAAGCCGAGTAGTTTTGCCGCCCGGTTAATCTCTGCAGGCAGACCGGCTATGGCCCTGGTAACGGCGATGGTGCCTTCATTTTCATACAGATTTATTACTGTGAATTTTGCCCCCGCCAGGGTGCAGAGAGCTTTAACCGGCTTGCTGTAATCAAGTTCTGATTCATCGGCTATCAGTAGTTTTTCTGTCATATCCAGTAAGAGGCGCATTGTTAACAGTTCTTTTTTTCTGGCGGTAATTTCATTAAAAACTGTTGTAAAGTAGCCTGGTTCATCGCTGTAGGCCCGCACTTCATACCAGCGTTCAAGAAGATCTGCATATTGTTCAAAGGTAAAAGTTTTATTCTGCAGAGCGACGGCGCCGTAAATATCGATCCAGTCGAATTCACCATCAGCGATACCGGGCAGGACAGTGGTTACTTTTTCACCGATAATCTTATTTCGTTCCAGACCGGTCATTTTCTCAAAAGCAGAGTTAATAGATAAAAAGATGTAATCAACCGGCCGGTTTTGTTCATCAGTAATAATTTTGTGCCTGGCGTAAGCCAGGGGTAATGTTTCTATAACATTGTTTAGCTGGCCCAATTGTTCGGTCATACCTGTCAACCTGCCTTATTAGTTTATGCTTGCAAAAACTCTGCCAGCCTGGCCAGGCTCCCCCGGTAATTATAAACCGGCTTGATATTGTGCCGGTGCAAGATATAATCTTCAACCAGGTAGGTATCCATACCTGCTCTGGCGGCGACCAGGTCTTCTAACGTGTCATTGCCGGCCATCAGGCACTGTTGCGGGGCGCAGTTAATTTTGGCGGCAATCTCCCGGTAATAATCGGGGTTCGGTTTGCAAAAGTGCATGTTGTCCATCGTGGTAATCAGATCAAACTGCCCTGCGCCCAGACCAGCCCAGGTCAGCCGATGTTTTATCGCTGCCGGGGGGAAAATGGGGTTGGTGGCTAAAACGAGGGGCAGGTTTTTCCCCCGGACGGTTTCCACCACTTCTGCAGCATGGGGTAGTTTGCGTCCCCAGCGGCTCAACCGGGGGAAGTCATTTTTGTAAAAGTCTTCAATTATCGGTTCTATTTCAGCAAGAGAACAACCGATCCGGCGGCAGAAATCTTCATAGAAGACTTCGCGGTTACTTTTTGCTGGATCAAAATTTTTTACCATTGCCGAGGTTGACCTAAACAGGTGCCTGGTAAAGGTTTCAGGGTCGATCAGGTCGGTAAAGCGAGCTGACAGGGCTTTTACATAAGCCTTGATGAAACGATCCAGGTCGATATCGAGCAAGGTGCCGTCGAGATCAAGCAAAACCGCTGTATACTTGTTTTGGATCATAAATCAAGCTCACTGTTTTCATCTTCGGGAAGAGCCATCAGTTCGGGATCGACAACTTCTTCGGTAGCCTCGCCAATAATTTTATGAACATCCCGCAGCAAAATGGCTACCCGGTATTCTGCCTGCAGGAATTTTCTGATTGTGTTATTCATGTTGATTACTTCAAATAGTTTTTCCAGTTTTTCTTCCTGTTCGGGAGCCACTTCTACCCCGGTCAGTTGCTGCTTCTGCAGTTCCAGCTGCTGGTTGCGAAAGTCTATCAGCATGCCACGGGCCGACTGGTCTTCCTTCAGGGCGGATTGAGCGTCCTTTAATTCCTTAAAGTCGTTAGATTCACGTAAAGCTTTTGCCAGCATGTGAGCGGCGTCATGAGGGGTCATCAGTTTTCACTCCTGTCCTGTTTAATTGGTTAAGTTTATTTTCCAGTTTTTCAACGGCTTTGTCCAGATCCGCTGCATCGATTATATCATCAAAACTGGCAGATTCAGGCCGTGAATCGCTGTAATAATGATCGTAATAGTCACGGCAGAGTACTTCGGCTACAGTGCGATAATCCTTTTGCTCCAGGTTGGCCAGAAGATTGTCTGTTTTGCGCCGGCCTAACCGGTTGCGCAGTGATTCCAGGGCTTCTTTCAGCTCAGCCTGTCCTTTTTCCGGAAGCAGTTCAGGGTTGTAGGCTTTAAGGATGCGGTCGACCCTGGTGGCCAGCGGAGCGGTCAGTAAGACCTGGTGGCCTTCGAGCATTGCCCTGTGTAAAATTTTTGGTAAATATACATTGCCAATGCGTCGCCCTTCACCTTCAATGATAATCCATGGTGCCCGGCTCAGGCGCTCAAGTTCCTGTAAGAGCAGGGCGTCGAAATCTTTCTGCGATCGCGGTTTATCCAAACCCACGGCACCAAAAACCGAACCGCGGTGCCTGGCCAGTCCTTCCAGGTCGAGAACGGGCAGGTTGCGGGCTGCAAGCCGTTCAAGCAGATCGGTTTTACCGACCCCGGTCAGGCCGTGCAGGATGACAAACTTATTGCTCAGGTTGAAGATTTTCAGCCTTTTACTTACATAACGGCGGTATGCCCTGTACCCCTGCTTCAAACGCAAAACGGTGGTCCCTGTTAGTGAAAGCACCTGGTAGAGACTGAGGCTGCGCATGCCCCCCCGGCTGCAGTAGAGCAGGGGGATTTTATCTCCGCTGGACCCGGTGATTTGATCGACCAGGCGCGGCAGTTTCGGCGCGACAATCTCCAGGGCGGTCCGCCGGGCTGCCTGTTCACCTCTGCGGTGGTAAATTATCCCGAGGCGGTGGTGCTCGTCATCATCAAACAGAGGTATATTGACTGCCCCGGGGATTGAAGACTCGGCATGTTCACGGGGTGAGCGCAGATCG
>CAZCHW010000172.1:0-4973 GCA_964498375.1 uncultured Syntrophomonadaceae bacterium
GGTTCTCTCTTTGCCTCGGGAGAATTGGAGAACATGTGATAATGGTTTTAATCCTCTTTGTTGAAGGTGACACCGAAGATAAGGTCCTGGCAAAATTTCTTTATAGATGGCTTGATAAAAGATTACCAGGCAAGTTAACAATTCGAACGGTCAATTTCAAGGGTTACGCCAACCTTTATAAAGATGCTGCGTTAAAGGCTGCGATGCATCTGAAAGGGCCGCGAAGCAATGAACTGGTTGCTGTGATCGGCCTGCTTGACCTGTATGGCCCGACATTCTTCCCTGAGGAGCTAAAGTCAGCTGAAGAAAAATATCACTGGGGAAAGCAGCACCTGGAAAATAAAGTCGGTTTGCCCCAATTTAAAATGCACTTTGCTGTGCACGAATTTGAAGCCTGGCTGCTCAGTGATCCGGAAATATTCACGGATGCTGTTGCCGCCAGCCTTGAAAAAGCTGCTAAAGCCCCTGAAGAGGTCAACTCCGGTCAGCCTCCGGCCAAATATCTTAACAAGCTGTATCTAAAAAAAATTAATAGAACCTATAAAAAAGTAACAGAAGGCACCAGGCTATTTGCCAAACTTGATCCTGAGGTAGTGCGGGCAAAATGCCCTTATTTTAAATTGTTTACAGATGATATCTACAGCTTAACAATGGATTATATTAAAAAAAACGGGACCCCTGAAAGTTAATGGTAGCTTAATTACAGGGTTAACATAACCCTTGATGGAAATTATTAACACAAGAGGAAGTGATAATGATCTACCTGCAATGCTATTTAAACCATTTATGTAAACAACATTTTAAGAGAAGCTTTTTAGCAATATTGGTGATCAGTATGATCATATTATCGCTTGCCGGACCGGTTTCAGCCGGGAACGGCTACATGAGTCACCTTGCCAAGTATGATGCTGAGGGAATGATTGACTTAAAAAAACAGGCCGGCCATCGCTGTAACAGCGGGGCAGCAATGAAACAAATTATTGCCGGTGATGGAATTTTGGTAAAGGATTCAGATATTTACATAATCAGCGGTTTGCTAAAAGTCAGTGATGAAAATGAAATTGTTACGGATGAATTTGCCACCATCAATTTAACGGCAACGTCAACAATTGAGCTATGTGCCCCACCCAAGCGCATTCTTCTTGAACCACTAAGTTTAAGCCATTACGATTCTAGCAATTTGGAAACCCTGGGCCTTACAGAGCTGTACTACAGTTACCTGAAGGACGAAGCTTTGCCACCGCAGTTAAGCTATTTTCTACCTCAGTATCTGTTGCACAATCTTCCTGATATTAATTTTAATGTTGATAGTTTAACTGAAGCTGTCAGCAGGCAAGTCTGGGCCGCCAGCGTTTCGGCAGATCCGGGCTTTACTGCCAGTTTGGAACAAACATTTACGGCAGCCTATGGCCCTTATAATGGCCTGTTACCTCTCGAAGAAGAAACAGCCGACAATCGTTTTCGGTTCGGAGCAATTAACGGTCTGCAAAACAGCGATCCTAACTATCCCTGGGGTTATGACGCCGATAGCTGGTGGTTATCTTACCTGGACAGAGGGTTGATGCCCGTGCTGGGTAACCAGTATGTGGGTAATTACTTTACTATCGAGCAGTTTTTAACCAACAACCAGGGGGTCAGTAAACGTTATATTGATATCAGCAGTCCTTGGAATCACGGATTTTTATTTGAGGACATGACCGTAACCGGTAAGGCTGAGGTCAGGGAAACCTATGACATGTTGAATTTACCGTCAGGTCATGACCGCCCTGTTGACTGGTGGGTTATTGAACGGGATGCAAGCCGCAATAAAAACCACCGGCTCTATTATGAGCAGTATTTACCCTCGCATGCTCAGCCTGACATGCTTCGTTAATACTAGCTTGAAAGTAATGGAGACAAATAATATTTAAAAAGCCCCGGGATAACTTCCCGGGGCTTTTTAAATATGAACCAGGCTAAATATTTAAACGATGCGGCTAAACTTCAACCACCCAGCCGAACTGGTCTGCCGATCGACCGCGCTGAATGGCATTTATTTCATCATACAGTTTTTGCGAAATTGGCCCAATTTCACTGTTGTTTATTTCAACCACCCGGTCTTTCCAGCACAGCTCGCCAACTGGCGAGATAACTGCTGCCGTCCCGGTAGCAAAGACCTCCTCAAGTTTTCCTGCGGCATGAGCTTCATATACTTCCTCTATAGTAAAGCGTTTTTCGGTGACATTTTCACCCCAGTGGCGCAGCAGCTGCAGCACTGAATCTCTGGTTATACCCGGTAAAATGGTTCCGGTAAGTGGAGAGGTTAGAATTTCACCATCAATTTTAAAGAAGGCATTGGAAGTGCCAATTTCCTCTACATAAAGTCTTTCAATTCCATCCAGCCAGAGCACCTGATTGTAGCCTTTTTTTATTGCCTCTTCCTGGGCTTTCAGACTGGCGGCATAGTTGCCTCCCACCTTGGCAGCGCCGGTACCGCCGATGACAGAACGGACATATTTATCTTCCACCAGAATCTTGGTTGGGCGGAGCCCTCCCTTATAATAAGGGCCAACCGGCGACAAAATAATATAGAGCTTAAAAGTCTGTGAAGGCCTTACCCCAAGGTAAGGGTCGGTGGCAATGATAAAGGGGCGAATGTAAAGCGATGTGTCGTCTCCTTCGGGAATCCAGTCCTGGTCTACTCTAACAATTTGCTTGATCGCTTCCACCAGTAATTCGGGCTCTACTGTTGGTATACACATCCGCTCGTTGGTTACATTAATTCTCTCAGCATTTTTTTCAGGGCGGAAGAGTAAAAATCTGCCATCATCTGCTTTATAGGCTTTCAGTCCTTCGAACATTTCCTGTCCATAGTGAAATACTGCTGTTGAGGGGTCAAGCTGGATCGGTCCGTAAGGCACAATTTTACCATCATGCCATCCCCGGTCGGGATGATAGCTCATTTCAAACATATGATCGGTAAAAAGAGCGCCAAAGACCAAATTTTGCGGATCCGGCTTATCCTTTGGAGTTTTAGTTCTTGTCACTGGAAAACTGACATTCATACCTTTGTCCCTCCCCGCTGATTTACAAATAGATAAATTCTATAATAACCTATAATTACCCTTTATTGCAATCAAAGCTGTTTTAGTAAATTTGAGTGGATATGGTATATTGAAGTAAGATAACCGGATGTAAATGATCAGCGCAGGGAGGCTAAAGTGTATTGGACATAGTTCTTAAAGGGGCAACCCTGATTGACGGGACAGGCCGAAAGCCGATAAAAAATTCTCTGGTAATAATCAGCGAAAATGTAATAGCCTATGCCGGGGGTAACAGCGGTGTAGAATTGCCGGAAAACGCTGCTGTAATTGATCTTGCAGGCAAGACATTAATCCCCGGGTTAATCGACTTGCACATTCACATGGATCTGCACGGATTTGCCGACACCTACGCGGAAAATCTGGTTGAAGACAAACTGCGCGCTATCCGCACTGTACAGGAAATGAATAAAACCCTGCAGGGTGGAATAACCACGGTGCGCAACTGCGGCAGTGTTAATCATATTGATTTTGCGGTCAGGGAAGCAGTTGAAATGGGCTGGGTTGAAGGGCCGCGCATTATAACCAGCGGGAAAATTATAAGTATGACCGCTGCCGGTAACGATTATTTTCTTGGTATGTATCGTGAAGCTGATGGCTGTGACGAGGTGCGTAAGGCGGCGAGAGAACAGTTGAAGGCCGGGGCTGATTTTCTTAAATTAATGGCTACCGGGGCCTACATGAATCCCGGTGGAGTGCCCGGCGCTTCACAGCTCAGCAGGGCGGAGATGGCCGCAGTGGTTGAAGAGGCTGACAAGCTTGGTCTGCATGTGGCGGCACACGCCCATGGTAGGCAGGGGATAATCGATGCAATTGAGGCCGGAGTAAAAACTATCGAACACGGCACATTTATAGATGACCAGGTTATTGAGCTGATGTTGCAGCGGGGCATCTACCTGGTGCCGACCTACGTTGTCGGTTTTCTCTTCGAGAAGCACGCGGAAGCAGAAGGAATACCCTGCTTTATGATTGAAAAAAACCGCCAGACAGAGCAACTCTTTAAAAATAATTTGCGCCGGGCAATTGCAGCCGGTGTAAAGGTGGCTTTCGGTTCTGATGCGGGCACAAACTATAATTACCACGGTCAAAATGCTCTGGAACTGGTCTTGCTCGCTGAAGATGGACTGCTGACCCCCATGGCAGCCCTGGAAAGCGGAACCCGGGTAGCAGCTGAAGCGCTTGGCCTTGATGATCAGATCGGTACAGTAGAGACAGGTAAACAGGCCGACCTGGCAGTCATCAACGGCAGCCTTGATCAAAACCTTCAGCCTTTGATTAACAAGGTGGAAATGGTTTACAAAGCCGGGAAGCGGGTCAGGTAGTAACCAACCGGCTTGCTACAACCTAAGAGCCCCGGACCTGGGGCCGCGGGGCTCTTAAAAATTACTGATTAGCTGTACTAATGTTTGGCTTTGCTTAACAAATCACTAACTCTAAATCATACTTCAGGTTTAGTTACCGAATCCGGTTGGCGAGTGTTTATCATCCCAGAAATGCGAGAGCCCCTCTCCAGCCTCTTCTTTTTCCTGTAGTTCTTTATACTTTTTCCAATCATTAAAGTCTGCCATACCTCCGGTTTCATTGAACCAGGCCAGGTACAGGGGGTTATAGCTTCCAGTCGCTCCATTATAAGCAAACCAGGCCGAATATTCCCTTGACCCCGGCTTGGGGGTCTGGCTGGTGCTGCTTGAACTGGACGGCTGCTGACTTGCTGAACTACTGCCCGAGCTGGCAGGTGGTGCGCTCTGTTCGGCCGATGGGGGGGTAACCCCGTCATCTTCTTCCGAACCGCCCATGGCAATTTCGTCACTTTCCAGGTCAATCGATTCATCTTCAGGATCCTTTGGATTCAGAAGGTCATCTTCAGCGTCGGGGTCTACCGCGCTGCGATGA
>CAZCHW010000173.1:0-2498 GCA_964498375.1 uncultured Syntrophomonadaceae bacterium
CTGGTCGCGCCTGCTCTTAACCAGTGTAGCCTGCAGGGCTGCCTGAAATGCCGGACGTGAAGAGAGGTCTATAGATTTGAGCGCTTTCAGGGCGTCAACCATTTCAGTTGTACCAATCGGCAACCCTTCCCGGCGCAACAGTCCGGTAAACGTTGCCAGGTTTTCTTCCCAGTAGTGATGATGCAGGTCGCTATCTAGCGGCACTCGTATAATTCACCACCGTTTCCCCCTTTGGCAATTACTTCGTCCAGGGTGGCAGGACCTATTTGCTGCCGGAAAACCTGCTGATCAGCCCTGGTCTTCAGGAGTAAGTTCAAGGTGTCAGAAACTGTTTGTCCATCAAGGCGGGTTTTATTCAGGGAAACTAGCGCCCTGGCCCAGTCAAGAGTTTCTGCAATAGAAGGTTTCTTCTTCATTTCAGTCTGGCGTCTTAAATAGGCAACTGCTCTGGCAGCTTCCCAGGCCAGACGATCACCTATACCGGGCACTCTGGCCCTGATAATCTCGACCTCTTTGTCTACCGTGGGAAAATCAAGGTAGAGATAAAGACAGCGTCTCTTCAAACCATCTGATAATTCACGCTCGTTATTGCTGGTCAGCACAACCACCGGAATATTTCGGGCCGGAATTGTCCCCAGCTCGGGAATTGAAACCTGAAAATCAGAGAGAACCTCGAAAAGAAAAGCTTCAAATTCGGGGTCGCATTTATCTACCTCATCGATCAGGAGGACCACACGCTTTTCAGCCCGGATCGCTTTCAACAGGGGACGTTCAAGCAGGTAGCAATCGGAAAATAGATCTTCCTCACCTATCTGCCCTTCCTCAAGAGTCCGGTTCATCTGTATGCGCAGCAGCTGACGCTGGTAGTTCCACTCATAAAGAGCTTTGTTTTCATCCAATCCTTCATAGCATTGCAGACGAATTAAGTCGGACTGCATGATTGCTGCAAGGACTTTACCCATTTCTGTTTTTCCGACACCGGGCGCTCCTTCAAGCAGGAGTGGTTTTTCCAGTTCCAGAGCCAGGTAAACTGTCAGGATGGTATTTTCATCACAGATGTAGCCTTCAGCTTCAAATCCTTTGCGTAATTCAGCCAGAGTATAATTCATCTATCCTGTTCTTCTTTCTTTATTTATTTTATTAAGAACTGTTCCTATATTATGTTCTTATGATACTACAAAGCTGATCTGCGGTCAAACCTACTGCTCCGCGAAAGGAAGAGAAAACAGGACGATCTGGATTGAGAAACCTGGAATATGATAAAATACTGATAGTTGACTAAACTAATGTTTAACGGAGGTTGCGATGACTCAATATAACGGACAGTCTGAAACAAAAGCAATTAAATCAATTTTGATGAAGAAACCGGAAACTGCCTGGAAAAACCAAAATAATATCAGCAGGCAGTGGCAAATTTTACACTATCCTTCCGAACCTGATTACAACAAAGTATTGGAGGAATATGCCAGCTTTGCCGCAATCATAGAAAAACATGTCCCTGAAGTACATTATTTGCCCGATGACGAGCAGACCGGACTGGATTCAATTTATACCCACGACCCGGTAATCATCACCAGGGGCGGCGCGATTCTCTGTAATATGGGCAAGCCGGAAAGAATGAAAGAGGCAGAAGCGATCGGCAGGTACCTGAAAAGTATCGGCATCCCTGTGATCGGTGAAATCAGGGCTCCGGGTAAAATCGAAGGCGGTGACGTAGTCTGGTTTGATGATGACACCTGTGCTGTAGGATTAGGCTACCGCACCAACCGTGAAGGTGTGGCTCAACTGCGTGAGCTGACTAAAGGCATGGTGAAAGAGATTATCGAAGTGCCCCTTCCACACGGTAACGGGCCTGATGAATGCCTGCATTTAATGTCGATGATCAGCCCGGTTGACAGCAATCTTGCCGTGGTTTACTCACCCCTGATGGTTGTTCCTTTCCGCGAAATGCTGATTGACAGGGGTATCAAGTTTATCGAGGTGCCCGACGATGAATACGATACTTTTGCCTGTAACATATTAGCCCTGGAGCCTCGAAAATGTGTAATGATTGCCGGTAATCCAAAAACAAAATCAGGCCTGGAGCAAGCCGGTGCTACTGTGTTTGAATATCCCGGCGAAGATGTATCAATTAAGGGCGGCGGCGGACCAACCTGCCTGACCAGGCCTCTGCTGCGTGCATAATTGTGGGACAGAACAGGGATAAAAAGCAGGGGCGGATTCTCCCCTGCTTTTTATTTAAATACAAATTCCAGTCAGTTAAAAAACAAAACTTTTGCCCGGCCGGATTATTTCACATTTGCTGGTTGTTTTTTCTTCCACTTTCTGCTTAAATTCCTGTGGATCTGCTTCAATTAGCGGCCAGGTGTTATAGTGATAGGGAATAACCGTTCCCGCTTTCAAAAATTCTGCAGCGACCACTGCATCATCGATACCCATTGTAAAATTATCGCCGATCGGCAACAGGGCTAAATCGAGCTGATCAAGCTCGCCAATCA
>CAZCHW010000173.1:2508-4958 GCA_964498375.1 uncultured Syntrophomonadaceae bacterium
TATTCTTGCCATAGTAGTTAACCACAAACCCGCAGGCATGCCCGCCTGGCACCCCGGAACCGTGAAAAGCTAGAGTCAGTTTAACCGAGCCGAAGGGATACCGGTGGCGCCCGCCCAGGTGTTGGGCATGAGAATTAAGGCCTTCTTCTCCGGCAGGTCCAGCTATTTCTGCCGTTGAAATAATTGTTGCCTGGTTAGCCCGGGCGATTTGATAGGCATCACCCAGGTGATCAAAATGACCGTGTGATATCAGCACATAATCTGCTTTCAGCTCATCTAACCTCACTGCGGCCTGGGGGTTATCGGTAATAAAAGGATCAAAGATCAGGGTTTCCCTGCCTTCCTGGCACAGCTTAAACCCGGCATGTCCTAAAAATGTCAGTTCCGGCATAATAAAACCTCCTTGGGTAGTAAAGTCGTATTTTCTAGAGTTTCTGCAGAAGCATAAACATTTAACCTACTAAATTATAACAGTTTAACGGAGCTTTAAGCAAATACCGCGCCTAAAAGTAATTAAAGAACAGGTTATTCTAAAATTGCATGTCTGAAAAGAGGATAATTTACGCCTACGAAGAATTATAATGAATATAAATTGTCTTACATTTCAATGGCATGCAAAATCGCAGCTTATCCAGACTTTCTTCCGTTCATCAACACCGCTTTTGCCAGCTATTGGAAGCAGGTGTTGTGATGAATATTTCCATTAGAAGCAAGCTATATCGTTTCATTTTTGAAAACAGCCTTGATGCAATTATGCTGACCAGCCCAGATGGTTTAATATATCGGGCAAATCCTGCTGCCTGCACCATGTTTCAGAGAAGTGAAGCAGAAATTATTGCCGGCGGACGTGCTGCTTTGGTCGATTTGAACGATCCCCGCCTGCCCAGGGCTATAGCAGAAAGAGCAAAATTGGGTAAGGTCAGGGCAGAGATAATCTACCTGCGTAAGGACGGAAGCAAATTTTTAGGTGATGCCAGCTCGGCTCTTTTTACCGACGATCAGGGCAAAATCTGGACGGCCATGATTATCCGGGATGTCAGCCAGGTTAAGGAAAAAGAAGAAGGTTTGCGGAAGGCAAACAAAGAAATAACCCAATTAGCGATGCTGGATTATTTAACCGGGGTGATGAACCGGAGAGCTTTTATTGAGAATTTGCAAAATGAGATGAATAGAGCTTCCCGTTATGCCCTGACCTTAAGCCTGCTTTTGATTGATCTTGACTATTTTAAAGCAATTAACGACGAGCACGGGCATCTGGTTGGAGATCTGGTCTTAAAAAAAGTAGCCTGTTGTTTACTCGAACATATCCGCCCCTACGATCTGCTCGGTCGTTTCGGCGGCGATGAATTTATCATTTGTCTGCCTAATACAATTCTCAGCACAGCAAACGATATAGCTGAAAGAATCCGCCGTGAGATCGAAGTTCTTCGGATCCAGACTGAAACGATTGAACTGAAGCTTACATCCAGTATCGGGGTAATTATTTATTCCGGACAGGATAACGATACGGTCGATTCTCTGATCTCAAGAGCGGATACGGCTATGTACAGGGCTAAGTCAAACCGTAACTGCGTTATCACACTTTAATCCTTCGCCACCCCATTGTCTGCCATTTTTTATCTTAAGCTGCCTGGATAATTTCCCGTCTAAAGATGTTTCAGATCAACCGCCCGACGCTCCCCTGCAAAGTGGCAGGCCACGTAATGGCCGCTTTCGACCGCCCGGTATTCAGGCACTGTCCGGCTGCAAAGCTGATCTGCCACCGGACACCTGGTATGAAAAACACAGCCTTCCGGCGGATTAATAGGGCTGGGCACTTCTCCTTCCAAAACCAGCGCTTTGCGTAAGCGCTCTCTTTTCGGGTCGGGGATTGGAATGGCAGAAATCAATGATTGGGTGTAGGGATGTATCGGGTTGGCAAAAAGTGCTTTACCGGTTGTTAACTCCATTATTTTTCCCAGGTACATGACAGCGATCCGGTCTGAGATATGCTTTACCATACTCAAATCGTGCGCGATAAACAGGTAGGTGATCCCCAGCTTTTGCTGAAGATCTTTAAGCAAATTGACTACCTGGGCTTGAATCGAAACATCAAGGGCAGAAATTGGTTCGTCACAGACGATGAAGCTAGGGTAAAGGGCCAGACTGCGGGCAATATTGATTCGCTGCCGCTGCCCCCCGGAAAACTCATGGGGAAAGCGTGACGCATGGCCTGGCTTTAAACCAACCAGGCTGAGCAGTTCAGCAATGCGTTTTCTAATCTCGTTACTACTCATATTTGTATGTATCGTCATCGGTTCAGCCAGTATCTCCGCTACTTTGTGGCGCGGATTTAGTGATGAGTAGGAGTCCTGAAAAACAATTTGCATTTTCGTCCGAAACCTGCGCAACTCTTCAGGTTTAAGATCATTAAGATTAACATCATCGTAGTGTACCGTCCCGGCAGTCGG
>CAZCHW010000174.1:0-4940 GCA_964498375.1 uncultured Syntrophomonadaceae bacterium
CTGTAAAAGTTTCATAGACAAAATAAACTTTACAACCATTAACTGAAAAGGGGGAGCAATCGTTCGCTCCGATCGATTGAATTAATCCCGGTCCGGGCAAATTAATAATTTTTTCTTTTCCTTTACTCAGTGAAACTACCTTCAGCCTTGAAGAAGCTCCATAAAGTTCACTAGCTATAAGGTAATCGCCTACAACCTTGAAATACTGGAGCACGCTCTGGCTTTCACCGACTATTTCCTGCCAGCTGCCCCGGTCTGAAGCATTTTCAATTGGCACAGATACAATCCGGCCCCGGGGGGCGCCGTCTGTAGTAAGCACTAAAAAGCGATCGTGGTAGAACTCTCCAAATGACTCTCCCTCAAGAACGCTCAGAAAAGGCTTCCAGGTGTTGTCTCCATGTAAATCTTTATACCAGGCTGCCCTGGGCATTTCCCAGTTGACGTTGGCAACCAGGTATCTGCCATCTGGTGAAATAAGTGGGGAAATATATATATCATTGAACCTAATCGGTTCGCGACTGCTGGTGGGCTGGCCGAGGCGATGAAAAAATAAATATTTTTCAGCATTCACAAAATCTGAAGCTATCCCGGCACTGTGGAAAAACCCACTTGAATCGGGCAGCCAGGCTAAGCGGCAAAACGAGGTAAATAATATCAATTCAGGGAGCAGTCGTTGTGAAGCTGTTTCTATAATGTGAAGAACACTCTGCTCATCTCCGCCACCGGATAATCCAAAGGCAACATAAGAGCCGTCAGGTGAAGGATAATACCAATCCAGAAAGGAACCGCGGATGATCCTGTCGGGGTCTGCCAGCAGGGTCCAGTCTTTGCTATCTGCTTCGCGCATAAACAGCGCCGCTTGCCGCTTGCCAACCCGGCTTCTCAGTTGAAAAACCAGGCCTGCCCGAAACTGGGGTAGCTGCAGGCCATAACCGCTGTTCTCCTCATCCGCAGAATCTCCGGCGTCAAGGAGTTCACGGATCAAAATTTCCATGGCCTGGTAATCCTCCCAGCTTCGCAGATACTGGTCGGTTAAACAGTTTTGAGCCTCGTCCCAGTTGCAGACCGCATCGCTTTGCTCTTCCAACCAGCGGTAAGGATCAGTTACTCTGTGGCCATGTAGTACTTCGGCATCTGCTGATTTTTTCGTTTCAGGATAATTCATCCAGGTCACCTTTACCAGGCCCGAAAAATCAGCCCTGGTTTATCCAAACAGAAAAGCATGCAATAAAAGAATCCGGAACTTGTACTTTATGCGTTATAATTCAATTAAGAATAAATTTTACCTAATCCTATTTAATTAGCATCAGGTATTACAAAATAATTTTAACTTAAGTAAAATATTGTTGCAACTATTTTGCACTGCCTGTTCCATCATCAGAGATTTTTTCCTTTAGATCAAAAAGGCAGCAATCATCGCCATCGAGCACATTCTTTAAATGCCGGCACCTTGACCCGTTGTATGCCTCGTATTTTACCTCGTCAACCATACAGTATATACGACCAAATTTTTCTGAACCAAGCGCCAGCCAGGTTTCGGCCAGTGGACAGCTGGTAATACACATCCGTGGCACGCCATCTTCACCAATAACACTATCAGATCGCCAGCCCAGGGCAGGCAAATCAGAGCAGACCTGGAAATTTTCCCCAGTCAATGCTAACCCGGCCGCAGCTACCCTTTCCCTGGTTGCCGCGCCAATATCAATACCGTAACGACAAATAATTTCTTTAAGCAGCTCTGCCGCTTTATCGCTTCCACACTGATCAACCAATACTTCTGCAGTGAAATGATACAGCATCGCCAACCTTCTTAGAGCCTGTCTGACCTGTTCTTCTGCTTCTGCCCTGGGAATTTGCTGTTCACGGTTATTTTCCCTTACCATAACATACCCTCCAGGCTGGAATATTTATATTACCCGGCAAAATGCCGGTTGTTTTCCAGGAATGACAGAATCTGTTGATCAAAATCTTTCGCTTCAGCATATACACCATGGCCATATTCCGGGTATACCTTGATGATAGATCTTTCAATAGCAGCAGCCAGTTCTTCTTGCACTTCTAGGCCGCCGACTATTTGATCTGCTCCGCCACCGATCACCAGAGTCGGGCTTGTAATTCGACCAAGCTGCCGATAGGCATCATGGGTAAGGCAGGATTGAGCCTGAATTAAAAAGCGACTCTGCTCAGCAGGGCGGCCGGTCATACGGACAAACCAGTAAAAAGGCCGCCAGCGTCGTAGATATGATTCAGTGTAGTTTTTTTCCATTGTGTCAATTGCAAGTTCTCCAAATTCTCTTGCTTCTGCCAGTTCAATCCAGTATCCGACTGCCTGCCGCAGCGTTTCATTATGTCTGGCCAGGGTTATCGCCAAAATTAGCTGTTTCACCATATGGGGATGGTCGGAAGCCAACCACTGGGCAATCATTCCTCCCTGTGATATGCCTAAAACCGCAGCTTTGTTTAAGCCAAGCTGGGCCATCGCTTCTGCCTGATCTGCCGCCATAGCGCGGGTAGTTGTTCCCGGTTCAAGTTTGTCCTTCCGGCTTAACAACCAAACCCGGTAAGTTCGGGCATAATTATGATAAATTCTGGCCATGATCAAGCCCATACCCTTAACAGTTCTTAATCCATCACCAAGACCAGGGATAATAACCAGCGGTTCGGTACCGCGCCCAAAACTGAGATAATTGATCTTACTGTTACCGACAATCACATGATTATCTTCTATTTTTCGGAACATTTCAGTCTCCTCCAGCAAGCATTTTCAGCAATGTTCTCACTTCTACCGGAGACTCAAGGAAATAACGGGCCCGGGTAAATGGCTTAAAACCTATCCTGACACTCCAGGCCTGCTCTGGTAAAGCAGCAAATGTATCCTCATCTGTCCAATCGTCACCCATGGCCAGGATAAAATCCCATTTACTTTCTGCCTGCAGCCATTTTTGAACTGCCCTGCCCTTGTTAATACCTGCCGGCTTCACTTCTACAACTTTACTACCGGGCAGCACCTGCAGTCCTGTTCCTGAGAGCATATCATGCAAAGCATCCATTAATTCCATCGCCCTCATCTTGCCCAGCTCCGGTTCGGCTCTTCTGTAATGCCAGACCAGAGCATGACTTTTCTCTTCCACGAACGAACCCGGAGTGCGTTCACTGAACATTTCCAGGATTGGATAAAAGTTTTCCTTCCACTGACCGTTCAAACCTTCTTCTTTAGTCTGCCATATGCTATGCCTTGCATCTCGCAGCCAAATGCCATGTTCAGCCACCAGAGCGATGTCAAGGTCACCAAACCACTCATCCAGGCTCTCCCGATCTCTGCCGCTTACAATAACCAGCTTATTTTTGGGATCTTTTCTCAGCTGCCCTATTATTTTCAGCAGTTCCTGGTCAGGATTGGCCTGTTCCGGCTTCTTCTTCAATCCAACCAGGGTGCCATCGTAATCAAGCAGAAACAGCCTGCTCCTGGACTGTCTGTATTGATCTGTAATCTCACTTTGCAAACCGGGGGACAACAATCTCTGCCGACTCTGTTCACGACGTCCGCCAGTGTGTCCAAGATGTTCAATAAAATCTTCCGCCCAGCGAAAGATGTTGTATTTTTCAATACGCCGGGCCATAAAATCGACTCCCGCTTTTTTCTCCTCTTCTGGCATCGCCAGCCCTTCGGCAATTGCTGCAGCGATCATTTCCAGATCATTGGGGTTAACAATAATCGCTTCTCCCAGTTCAGCGGCAGCCCCGGCAGTCTCGCTTAATACAAGGGTTCCCTTACCCGCTTTGCTCTGGCAGGCCAGGTATTCTTTAGCCACCAGGTTCATTCCGTCACGCAACGGTGTTACCAGGGCCAAATCGGCTTCACTGTAGAGAGCAATCAGCTCTTCGTAAGGAACAGAACGATACATGTAGAGCACAGGCAACCACCCCGGCCGGGCATACCGACCGTTTATGTCTCCGACCAGTTCATCTATTTCACGCTTCAGGAGCCGATATTCTTCAACCTTGGTCCGGGAAGGAACGCACAGCATCACAAAAGTTATCCGTCCGCACCAGTCAGGATTATTATTCAGGAACAGCTCAAAGGCTTTTAATCTTTCCGGGATGCCCTTAGAAAAATCAAGCCGATCGACAGATAAAATTAATTTTTCTGTCCCCAAGCGTTCCTGCAGAGATTTTCTTTCCCGGCGAACTGCCGGCAACTCTACAGCTTCAGCGTATTTTTTAGCATCAATACCCATAGGAAATGTGTCTGCTTTAACCAGCCTGCTGCCGGCAACAACCTGGCCATATTCCTGCTCTCTGCCCAGAATACGCAGCACCGAACTCAAAAAATGGCGGGTATAATCGTAAGTGTGAAAACCGATCAGGTCAGCGCCCAACATCCCAAGTAGTATTTCTTCACGCCAGGGCAGATAGCGAAACAGCTCCATCGAAGGAAAGGGAATATGAAGAAACAGGCCTATTGAAGCGTCGGGAACCTGCCGCCGCAGTAGTTCCGGCAATAAAAGCAGGTGGTAATCATGCACCCAGATCATATCACCTGGTTTAATTACCTCAAGCAGTTTCCGGCAGAAAATTTCATTAACCTTTTTATATGCTCTCCATTCTGCAGGCTCATAGGTACAATAAGTTGAAAAATAGTGAAACAAAGGCCAGAGCGTGCGGTTACTGAAACCATTGTAGTATTTCTTTAGATCCGCAGTAGAAAGATAGACCGGCAGACAGTTAAAATCGCTGCGCAGTTTCTCCTCCAGCTCTGCCTTTTCATTGCTGCCTGACGGGGTCAAACCGGGCCAGCCAACCCAGAGACCGTCATTGTCCTTATGGAAAGAAGAAAGCCCGGTGGCCAGGCCGCCAACACTCGGGGCAATTTTTAAATTACCATCCCGCCGGGATACGCTGACCGGAAGCCGGTTTGAAACTATGACAACCCTGTTGCT
>CAZCHW010000175.1:0-665 GCA_964498375.1 uncultured Syntrophomonadaceae bacterium
ATTGAAAGCATTTGCTGTTCACCACCGGACAGAGTCCCGGCAGTCTGGTTTCTGCGTTCGAAAAGTCTTGGGAACGCCTCAAAAACTCGATCCAGGCTTTTTTTAATCTCCTGCTTGTCCTTGGTGAAGTAAGCACCAAGATCGAGATTTTCAAGGACCGTCATATCGGTAAAGACTCTTCTGCCTTCTGGAACCTGGGAAATACCAAGCTTGACAATATCTTCGGCTTGCATAGCACAAATGTCGTTGTCTTCGTAGGTGATTTTACCTTCCCTGGCTTTTTCCAGTCCCGAAATAGTCCGTAATATTGTGGTTTTACCGGCACCGTTAGCGCCAATCAGCGTAACAATTTCGCCCTGCTTAACCTCAAGGGAGATCCCTTTAACGGCATGGATAGCGCCGTAATAAACATGCATGTTTTCGATCTTAAGCATATCAGACCTCCTCCCCCAGGTAAGCTTCTATAACTTTTGGATGCTTTCGAATCTCCTCAGGAAATCCCTGGGCTATGGTTTTGCCATAGTCAAGAACGTATATCCGTTCACATACTCCCATGACCAGGTGCATATCATGTTCAATTAAAAATATAGTTAGCTTGAACCGCTCGCGGATAAACTGAATTAAATCCATCAGATTTTGAGTTTCATGGGGATTCATACCGGCTG
>CAZCHW010000175.1:675-4925 GCA_964498375.1 uncultured Syntrophomonadaceae bacterium
CTCATCAAGTAAAAGCAGCTTGGGGTTTGTGGCTAAAGCTCTGGCGATTTCCAGGCGTCGCTGCTCACCGTATGGCAGGTTCTTCGCCAATTCAGTTTTTTTCTCATGAAGATTAAAGATCTTTAAGAAATCATGAGTCAGGGCATCTATTTCTTCCTCTTCCCTGGTATAACTGTTGCTATGCAAGATGCTGGCTAAAAAACCGTAGTTAACATTTTTATGATAAGCCACCTTGACATTATCCAGGACAGTCATTTCATTAAAAAGCCTGATGTTTTGGAATGTCCGGGCAATACCAAGGTCGGTAATCTGGTAAGGCTTGAGCGATTTTTTCGAAGAGCTAAGCAACTGGTCATAAAAATATACTTCGCCTTCGGAGGGTTCGTAAACACCGGTAAGAACATTAAATACAGTGGTTTTACCAGCGCCGTTAGGCCCGATCAAACCAACCAGCTCGCCTTCCTCGAGGGAAATGGTAAAGTCTGATACCGCTGTCAAACCACCGAACCTGATTCCCATTTTTTTTGTTGAAAGAACTGCCATTTAGCTCACCCCTTCCTGATTATCCGTTTTCTTGCTGAATTTCTTTTTCAGGCGAACAGGCAGGCCTTTAAGGTCTTCAAATCCCTGTTTAATTAAATCAACAGAAATCTCCTTCGAGCCAAGTAATCCCTTGGGGCGGAACAGCATAATTAAAATCATCAGGGCAGAGTAAAATATCATTCGGACCGCACCAAAATCACGGAACCATTCGGAGAAGAAGGTAAGAAAAATGGCCGCTGCGATAGAACCTGTTATTGAACCTAATCCACCCAGCACAACCATTAGCAATACTTCAATTGAGATTAGGAAGTTAAACATATTGGGGTGAGCCAAACGCATCAGGTGGACGAGTAAACCACCGCTGATGCCGGCAAAAAAAGCACCGACAACAAAAGCAGTAACTTTATAACGGGTGGTATTGATACCCATCGTTTCCGAGGCTGTTTCATCTTCTCTTATCGAAATACATGCGCGTCCGTGCGATGATGTAATATAATTCCTGATTACCACGACTGTGACTACTGCAAGGGTGAAAGCCCAGACAAAGTTTGCATAGCGTGGTACACCGATATATCCGGCAGCGCCACCAACGAATCGCCAGTTCAGGAAGAGAATCCTGATGATTTCACCAAAACCAAGAGTGGCAATACCTAAATAATCACCACGTAGTCTCAGAGTAGGCATACCAATGATTAAACCTGCCACAGCAGCAAGACATCCGCCGATTAAGAGTGCAATTGTAAAGAGAACAAAGGTGGGAAATACTGAGGGATCAACCAGCCCAAGCAGTCCCGTTTTAGTCATTATCGCCGAAAAATAAGCGCCCATAGCCATAAAGCCGGCATGACCGATTGAAAATTGTCCGGTTATGCCAAGCACCAGGTTAAGGCTGACTGCGGCGATTACGTAAATACACATATAGACCATAACCATGGAGGCGTAGCTAGAAATATAATTGAAGTCCATCAAATATTGAACAGCATTGGCCAGGAGATAGGCGGCAAAAACGTAGAGGATTGATTTTAACCAGGGTTTGTTTTTTAACATTGCTACACCTTCTCCCGTACGTTTTTACCCATTATTCCGGTCGGTTTAAGTAAGAGAACCAGGATCAGAATAGCAAAAGCCACAGCGTCGCGAACCATTGAATAACCAATGGCGGAAACACCTGCTTCGGTTACCCCAAGAATCATCCCGCCGATCGCTGCACCGGGGATTATGCCAATCCCGCCCAGGACTGCAGCAACGAAGGCCTTCAACCCGGGCATTAAGCCGATCATCGGATTAACCCTGCCGTAATTAAGAGCAAACAGGATACCACCGGCAGCAGCCAGTGCAGAACCAATGGCAAAGGTAAATGAAATTGTTGCGTTTACATTAATCCCCATAAGCCGGGCAGCATCTTTATCCAGTGAAACGGCACGCATAGCCCTGCCCATCCTGGTTTTATGGACTACCGTCTGCAATAAAACCAGCAGCAAAGCAGTGGTAATAAAAATAAGGATTTGTCTGTTGGTCAGGATTGCTCCGCCAATATTAAAGCTGGCCTGGGGCAGCAAAGCGGGAAAACCTCTCTGTTCGGCACCGATAAAATATATGCCGAGATTCTGCAGTAACATCGAAACACCAACGGCAGTCATCAGTGCTGCCAGACGAGGTGCAAAGCGCAGAGGTTTATAGGCAAAACGCTCAATAATCATCCCGGAAATTGCGGAAGCAGCCATGGCTACAATCAGAGTGATCACTATATCCAGGGCGTAAAGTATAAATGTTCCTTCAAGGTTCGGAATAGCTGTTGACAGACGCGCATATATATCGACATTATTCTTAAAAAAGTAGCCTGTAAAAGCGCCTATCATAAAAATTTCGCCATGGGCGAAGTTAATTAATTTTATAATTCCATAAACCATGGTATAGCCCAAAGCAATTAGGGCGTAGACACTACCTAAGGAGATACCGTTTATCAGCTGCTGTAAGATCTGCTCTCCGATACCCACTCCTTAAATCACCTCTTCATCTAGGGAAAATAAACTAAAAGAGGGGCACCGGGGCGCCCCTCCAGTTTGTAAGCTTAGTTTGGTTCTACGGTGGTGCGATAAACCTGAGCCTGATCAACGATTTCAATGATAACCGCAGATTTAACCGGGTTTCTCATTTCATCATAGGTAATTGTTCCGGAAACACCGACAAATCCAGCAGTCTCTGCCAGGGCATCGCGGATAGCCGAAGGCTCTGCCACACCGGCTCTTTCAATGGCATCAAAGAGTAAGTTGGCTCCGTCAAAAGCTAACGCTGCCAACGCATCAGGAACCTTGCCATCATATGCTTCGGCATACGCAGCCAGGTATGCGTCGAGTTCCGGGGTGCTGGCATCAGGTGAATAGTGGTTGGTGAAGAACCCACCGTTTGCAGCATCACCGGCAATATCGAAGAGACCCGGGGAATCCCAACCGTCGGAACCGATGAAGTCGGCATCGATTTCAAGTTCATCAGCCTGCTTCAGAATTGAACCGGCTGTTTCATAGTACGAAGGAATGTAAACTACGTCAGGATTCTGAGCTTTTACAGCAGTCAGAATGGCCGAGAAGTCCTGGTCGGTATCAACAAACTCACCGACATAAACTACTTCACCGCCACCTGCGGTGAATACTTCTTCAAATACTTCATAGAGACCACGGCTGTAGTCACTACCGGTATCGAAGAGTACAGCTGCTGTTCTTGATCCGAGGTCATCAAGAGCAAACTTCGCTCCTACATAGCCCTGGAAGGGGTCAATAAAGCAGGCTCTGAAAATATAATCGCCAACTTCGGTTACTGCTTCCGCAGTTGAGGTTGGTGATATTTCAGGAATACCGGCATCCTGGGCCAGCGGTGCAGCAGCCAAAGTGTTCGAGCTGGCAACCGGTCCGATAATAGCCACAACACCGGCACCGATCAATTTTTCAGCAGCCAGGGCCGATTCCGGAGCGGTGCTTTTGTTGTCCATATAGATTACCTGGACTTCTTTACCAAGCAGTCCGCCTGCAGCGTTGACCTGCTCTACTGCCAGATCAACTGATTCTTTACTGGACTGGCCATAAGTAGCGATAGCACCGGTAAGCGGGAAAATAGCACCGATAACAATAGCATCTTCATCTACAACAATATCATCGCCATCGTCTATAACATCACCAGTGTCTGTATCGTCACCGGGATCGGCAGCCGGGCCGCCGCCACAGCCTGCTACTGCTACAAGCATTGCAGCAAGCAGCAATACTGTCAATAAGAAATAAAGCTTTTTCGACATTCATACCCCTCCTAATAAAATTGTGTTTTTCAATTATGTGCAACCCCGAGGTTGCACATAAAAGATATTCAATTATAAGCTTATAACGAATAAGATGTCAATCGCTAATTTACTTTTTATCCCTTATTATAGGGAATTTTTGAGGATATATATCATTTTACCGACCCTGGATCATTTTCTGGAATAAAATTATTGCTTCCATTAATATTGATCCCCCTGGCGGGCCACCCGGAAGATTAATTATTGGTTTTACACGGACAGTTTAGCCGGCAGGCCGGTGTTGGTCAGGATGAAAGTTATAAAATGCTGCATAATTATCGCCGGTGTTTAAGCTATAAGCAATCAGGCCTTCCTGAGTAAGGAAGACCTGGATTAAAATATTTTCTGGCGGGGACCTACTCTCCCGGGGGCTCACGCCCCG
>CAZCHW010000176.1:0-4917 GCA_964498375.1 uncultured Syntrophomonadaceae bacterium
TGGCCGACCTGATAGTACTGGCAGGTAATGCGGCAGTTGAAGCGGCAGCTAAAAAGGCAGGTTTTGAGATAACAGTGCCGTTTGCCCCCGGTCGGACAGATGCTTTACCAGAACAGACTGATGCTGACGCTTTTAAGGTTTTAGAACCGAAGGCTGACGGTTTTCGCAATTTTACCAAGGCCAGGTTTGCAGTTACTCCTGAGGAAATGCTAGTAGATCGTGCGCAGCAGCTCGGCTTGACAGCTCCGGAAATGACTGTACTGGTTGGTGGAATGAGAACCTTGAATGCAAACCATAACCAGGCCCAGCATGGTGTATTTACCAAACGCCCTGAAAGTCTGACCAATGATTTCTTTGTCAACCTTCTCGACATGTCTACTATATGGAAAGCGGTTGATGAAGAGAAGGAGCTTTTTGAAGGGCACGATCGCTCTACAGGAGAGCTCAAATGGACCGGAACACGTATTGACTTACTCTTCGGTGCAAATTCAGAACTGCGGGCAATTGCCGAAGTTTACGGCAGTGAGGATGCCGGAGAAAAATTTGTCCATGATTTTGTAAATGCCTGGACAAAAGTAATGAATGCCGATCGATTTGATCTTACTTAAAACTAACTGATCAGATCAGATGTCTCATATCAGCTGAAACTCTTGTTTGCTGAAAGTTTCAGCTGATTATTATTTCCAGCCCTGTTCTAAGCTTATGAAATTTATTGCCAAGGGTTTCAAGTAAAGCTGACTCTGCTTTTAAACCGGTACAGTGCCCAGTATATACCGCACATCCTTCACTTTCTAAGGTCCCTGCAGTTTTGGCAAGTCGATTCTTATCTGCTGAAGCTAAATGGAATCCACCGATTACTGCTGCCACTTTGTTGATTCCAGTTAATATCTTTGCTTTTTCTACGATGCTGATGACGCCGGGATGTGAGCAACCGGTCAGGACTACCAGGCCGGCAGAAGTATTAAAATAAAGCGCCAGTTCATCAGCCATACGGTCTGGTACAACACAGCCGTGGTCAAGAGTATATGCTGAGAGGGTTGGCTCTTTTTCAAAATCTACCCGGTCTTGAATCTCTCCGCTGCTGGTTATCCCGGGGAAAACAGCCAGTGGTTCAGTAGTTAGGATCAGGTCGCCGCCAAGGTTTTCGATATTACTTATATTAGTTGCCGGAGTCGTGCCTATAGAGCGGAACACTGGGTCAGAACAAAAAGTTGGTCGGAAAAGGGTGGGGTGGGCAATAATTGGTATACGTTTATGTTGCTGATCCTGAAGAAATCCGGTCAGCCCGCCGGTATGATCATAGTGGCAGTGGGAAAGCATAATCAGATCGATGTTTTGAAGATCAATTCCCAGAACGCCGGCGTTGCTTATTACAGGAGTTTCGTTTTGCCCGAGATCAAATAGCAGGCGTATTGTCTGCTTTTCCCGTTCTGCTTCCACCAGGTACGACACTCCGTGCTGAGCCAGCAAACCTGTACCATGCCCGGCGTAATCTTCTACCAGCACTGTTATCTTTAGATGATCTAAAATGTTATCCCTGCTCACTATATCATCTCCGCTAATTTATAGTTTTGGTGCCTGCAAATTCCTCTGAGGTTCGGTTATTCCAGCTTTTTGATGAAAGGTTTTCCTTCTCCCAGCACATCGTCGATCACCGGCATCCAGCTGCTGATCGGAATGTTCTGCGGGCATTTGCTTTCACACTCCTGGCACCCAGTGCAGTTGACCGCCCGCAGGTCTTTTGCTTTTTTACTTGGATCACCAGCTTCTGTTTTCCAATATTCGTAGAGTTTTTTCGACTCACTCAACCGATCATACATGATCACATCGTTGTATATCTTAAAGTTTTCAGGAATGTCTAGATCGTAAGGGCAGGGCATGCAGTAGCCGCAGCTAGTGCAGGGAATAGCTGTCAGAGACTCCTGTAATTCCCGGGCCTGATCGAATAATGCCAGCTCCTGAGAGGTTAGCTCACCGATTTTTGAGGAAGAAGCGCTGGCGATATTGTCCCTAACCTGTTCCATAGTGCTCATTCCGCTTAGCACAGTTGCTACTTCAGGTTGGTTCCACAGCCATTTTAAAGCCCATTCAACAGGAGTGCGATTTTCCATCGCTTGATACCAAACCGCAGATTGCACAGCCGGGGCGGGAGAAGCCAGCCGGCCGCCGAGCAAAGGTTCCATAATTACAACGGCGATATCACGACTAGCTGCGTAACGCAGCCCATCAACACCTGCCTGGTTGTAGATGTCCATGTAGTTATACTGTATCAGGCACATAGCCCAATCATAGGCATCAACAATTTCTTTAAAAAGCGGGGCTTCATCGTGGAAAGAGAAGCCCAGGTGAGCAATTTTGCCCGAGGCTATAGCCTTATCGGCCCACTTGAACACATCCAGTTTATTCAGGTTGGTCCAGTAATTCTTATTTAAAGCGTGAAGCAGGTAAAAATCTATTTGTTCCACAGCCAGTTTTTTCAGTTGTTCATCAAGGTAACGATCGAAATCGGTCTCGGTTTTAATTAACCAGCTCGGCATCTTGGTGGCCAGTTTAACTTTAGACCTGTACCCATTTTGCAGGGCTTTTCCAACAAGAACTTCACTCTGCTTTTCATGGTAAGGGTAAGCAGTGTCAATGTAGTTAACTCCCTGGTCAATAGCATAATGAAGCATTTTAATAGCTTCCGGTTCAATTATTTTGCCCCCGCTAGCAGGCAGGCGCATTGTGCCAAAGCCCAGAGCGGAAGCTGTATAGTTAAGTTTACCGAATTTACGGTATTGCATATTATCCCTCCATTTAGAAATAATCTGTTTGTATTCTATTATAGACCATATTTTGGTGATACAAAACCGAAAACGATTAATTAAGCATCAGACATCTTCATAAATTCAGGTCAGTTTTCTATATTGCCAAATATTTGACACATCGTCGCTTGAAGTGCTATTAATAATATAAGATCTGGGAGGTGACTTTATGGTAGAACTACTTGAACAGGCTAAAAAGGTTGCTGAATTGATTAGAAATAGCAATTATGTCGTTGCTTTAACAGGACCGGCAATTTCTTCCGGTGATACTGCTGATGAAGATTACCAGGCTGCCAATCGTTTATGGACCATGGTTAGTCCTGATGATTTTTCGATCAGCCGTTTTAAAAGTGATCCTGATTCATATTATGATCTGGGCGCGCCTTACTTTAGTTTGCTTTACCAGGCCAAACCAAGTGAAGCTCATTATGCTCTAGCCAATATGGAAAAAAAGGGGCTGTTGGCGGCAATAATTACTCAGAATATTGATGGCCTGCATAGGGAAGCAGGCTCCAAGAAGGTATATGAAATTCATGGGACAATAAAAACGGCGACCTGTGTACATTGTGGTGGCCAGCATAATGTTGAAGATGTAGTAGAGGATATTACCACTTGTTCATTTCCCCTTCAGTGTCCCAGCTGTGGAGAACCGCTAAAACCTGATCTATATCTGGAAGGTGATACGAGTGCTCCCGATTATGACAAAGCCATGGCAGAAGCCGGTAAAGCTGATTTAATGTTAATTATCGGATCGCGGATGCAGGTTGCGCCGGATAACAGGATTCCAGCTGTTTGCAAGAAACTGGTAGTTATCCACCGGGAAGAAACCTTCTTTGATGAACAGGCTGTTGTCCTGATTAACGATGATCCGGGGAAGGCACTTAAACTGATTGAAGACCAGTTAAATGAAGGACGAAAAGTAGAAAGCTAAACCTGCTCTGTTTATATTTAAGGTTTTGTCAGGCTGACTAAAGCTAAAAAATCATTATGGAAATTTCCGTTAGAGACAATTAAGCCGCCGGCTTTTAAGCTGAGCGGCTTACCGTATTGATCTGAACATTTGCCACCCGCTTCGTTAACAATCAGCATTCCTGCGGCGAAATCCCAGATTGATATTTTGTATTCAAAATATGCGTCAAAGCGGCCACAGGCCAACCAGCATAAATCGAGAGCTGCACTTCCAAAACGGCGGATCCCATGAATGTTAGCTTCAAATAGCTTTTCGATACTGCTTAAAGTTTTACGCATAATATCGCCACGGTCGTAATAAAAACCGGTAGCGATGATCGCTTCCTGCAGCGAAGCTGCTGCTGAAGTCTTGATTGGGCGGTTGTTTAAGAAGGCTCCTCCCGTGTGTTCTGCACTGAACATTTCATTACGAACAGGATCGTAAACTACCCCGGTCAGCACCTGGCCTGAACGGGCGTAAGCGATTGATATGCTGAACTGAGGGATATTATGAGCGTAATTATTAGTTCCGTCGAGGGGATCAATAATCCAGAGGTTATCGCCATCGCTTCCGGCCCTCAGATCGCCTTCTTCGGCAATAATCAGGTGGTCGGGGAAGTTCTGCTTGATTGTTTTAATGATCACTTCCTGGGCGGCTAAATCTGCCTCGGTCACCAGGTTATTTAGAGATTTTTCTTTTACGGCTGCCTTGCCCTGAGCCTCCAAAACTATTTTTCCGGCCTGAATGGCTGCCTCTGCTGCCGTAGCATATTCCCGGCTGAATTTCTTCATCATTATTTTTATTCACTTTCCCTTTGATGTTCAGTAGGAGCTGTTTTAATCATTTTAACATAAAAATGTCAATCTTTCCTATAACCTAGATGGCAATACGGCCCTGGCGGTTATTAAAAATATTTTGTTTAGACTACTTGGCTGGGCAATAAAATGTTATTATTTAAATTGTCTGTAAGCGACCGTAAGGTTAACAGTAGTGGAGGTAGCAATAATGAGCAAAGAGAAACTGGGAATTCTTCAGGTTATTGCAGCAGCATTATTATGGGGTACCTATGGAATATTTGTGAAATCACTTGATATTCCCCCTCAGATAATAATTTTCTACCGTTACTTTTTTGGTTTTGTTGGTCTTCTCGTATTTGTGGGTGCC
>CAZCHW010000177.1:0-4903 GCA_964498375.1 uncultured Syntrophomonadaceae bacterium
GATTTACCTTTACCGGTAAGGCCGGTATATTTGCTCCCCTGGAACTTACACCGGCCGGTGATGGAATCCTCGCCGAAGCCGCTTGTCACGACTGCGAAGCAATGGCCCTGGCCGATCTCGATCTTTCTGCCCTGCATGAGTTACGGATTAACCATCCCTGGCGCGACACAAATCCTACCCTGCAGCCCCCTTACCCTCGTTAGCCGTTGACACTTCAGGCTTCCCCCGGACCCTGACTGTCGAGCATATGCAAGGATATGGCACTCTGACTGTCTATATCTATAGCTCAGCGCGATCATTTGCCTTAAGCCCTGCCGAGCCTCTGGCAGGGCAGTTCAGTAAGGTTACCCCTGTTTTAACAATTGGAAATTAACTGGTATAATTAAATAAGTATTGCCTATTTATTACAATCCATAAGCAGGGAGATGTTGATTTAATCAAATGTATAATTTAGCGCTTGAAGACCGGGAGCTGGATCTGGAAGCCAGTCTGACAGGTTCCGTCTACAATCACCGGGAAATCAGGCAGGAACTGCAGGACCAGGGATACCGGTTTTCCACGGAAAATGAAAGTGAAGTTATCCTGAAAGCCTATCACCACTGGGGTGAAAATTTTGTCGAACGGCTGAACGGTGCATTCGCTTTTTCTTTGTACGATCGAAAAACAGGAGATCTGCACCTCGGCCGCGATCCGCTCGGTTTAAAACAGCTTTATTACAGTGAAAACGGGCAGATCTGCTTTGGTCCGGATATAAGAAGCCTGAAAAAACAAGGTTTAACCGATTTTTCCCTTGACCGTGAGGCGCTCCATTACTTCCTCACCTTTCATGCCGTAGTTCCCGCTCCACGAACCATCTTTGCCGCAGTGCAGAAGGTAGAACCGGGCACAGTGCTCACGTTAGAAAAAGACGGTAAAAAAAGGGTAAACCGTTACTGGTCGCTTAACATGAATGACAAACAAGACCTTAACCAGGAAGAATGGATTGAGTTAATTTTAGAGACCATGCGCCGCAGCATCAAACTGCGGATGAACGAAGATGAACCGGTTGGGGCCCTGCTGAGCGGCGGGGTTGACTCTAGCCTGATTGTTGCTTTAATGGCTGAAGAAAACCGGGGCCGCCGGCTGCCCACCTATTCAATCGGTTTTGCAGGTGCGGGCGGAGAAGAGGGTGACGAGTTTCGCTACAGCGATTTGATTGCTGATAAGTTTGGAACAGATCACCAGAAGATTTACGCCGACGGAGGTAACCTGCTATCCCGCGTTCAGGACAGCCTGCGTGCTATGACAGAGCCAATGATCAGCTACGATGCCGTCGGGTTTTACCTGCTGGCCCGGGAAGTCAGCAAAAAGACAAAGGTAGTGCTCTGTGGGCAGGGTGCCGATGAAATTTTTGCCGGTTACCACTGGTACCCCCGGATTATGGAGAATAACGGCGAACTGACTCCAGACCAGCTTTACCGGCGTAACTTTTTTGATCGCAGTCACCGGGAAGTGCAAACTATACTCGGTGAGGACTATAAACCGGAAGAAGATTATTCAGGTAATTTTATGCGCAGTCGCTTTAACTGGCCCGAGAGCGGTGAAATTGGGGTTGATAAAGCCTTGCACCTTGATACAACGGTAATGTTGGTTGAAGATCCGGCAAAACGGGTTGACAACATGACTGCTGCCTGGGGACTGGATGCAAGGGTTCCATTTCTCGACCGGGAGATGGTTGAACTTGCTGCTTCTATCCCGGCCGGACTGAAAGTCCGGGATGGCGGGAAGTATATCCTGAAGAAAGCTGCTGAAAGGGTTTTACCGCATCAGGTTATCTACCGGCCTAAAGGTTATTTTCCGGTTCCGGCTCTTAAATACATGCGGGATGAATTTCTACAGTTTGCCCGTGAAATTTTATACTCAGACAGAGCCGGCCAGCGGGGTCTTTTTAATTCAGCAGAACTTGATCAGATGTTCCTTGACCCCGCTGAACAGCTAACCGTACTCCGCGGTAACAAAATATGGCAACTGGCGGTCCTGGAGTTCTGGCTTCAGGAATTCGAGAAGGAGAGATAACTATGCAGGCACAGAAAATATATTCCGCCCAGCAGCGCCTGGAGCGTTATACAGATATTTATAATCTTGAGTACAACGATGACGGCATGCAGGGCAAACTGGATAAAACAGGTGCGCAGTTCAAACCAAATGCAACGCTTGATTGCGGTTGGGGCAGGCTTATTTTCGGCCAGACATTTGATGAACACAGCGAAATCATCGACCAGCTGACCCAGGAAAAAAGTAGCTGCCGTGATATCGCTATTTACGTGCGCGATCACCATGTTCTGCTCGGCCTAGCCCCCGAGTTGCTGTTTCTCGATCCTTCTGACACCTACCGGCTCTGGCTGCATATGTATAAAATGCCCAAGCGGCGCAGCCGCGCTTTTCGCATTCGCATGCTTGCTGACCTAAAAGATGCCAGGGCGATTAACCGGGTTTGCCGGAGCTGCGGGATGATGGAGGCTCCACCGGAGAAAATCCTTGAAAACCAGATGACCAGGGTCTTTAGTTATTACCTGGCCGAACGGATTGATGACAACCGGGTGATCGGCACGATCAGTGGTATTGACCATAAACTGGCTTTCAATGACCCAACTAACGGGGCCAGCTTCTGGTGTCTTTCTGTCGATCCTGAAGCCCGCACCAAGGGGGTAGGCCGGGCTCTGGTCCGTGAAGTAGCTGAACATTACATTGCCCGGGGCCGCGATTACCTCGACCTCTCGGTAATGCATGACAACAAAAGGGCAAAAAACTTATACCGGTCGCTCGGTTTCCGACGCGTACCAATCTTTACAGTGAAGAGGCGCAATGCAGTAAACCGGAAACTGTACCTGGGGGGACCCCGGGGATGACTGAAATGAATATTTACGCCCGGATACTAATTGATGAGGCCCGTCGCCGCGGGATTGAAGTTGAAGTAATTGACAGCCGCTTCAACCTCTATGCCCTTAATTACAAGGGCAAGCGGGTCTGTTGCCGCGAATCATTAACCGAGCATACTTCAGCCTACACCATGACAGTCTGTGCCAACAAGTGGTTAACCCTGAAATTCTTGCGTAATAATGGTCTGAAAGTGCCTCGTCAGGCCCTGTGGGAGAATGAAGAATCCGCCTTACGCTTCATGGCGTCCTGTAACGGCCTGGTGGTGGTTAAACCTTTAAATGGTGAACAGGGTCAGGGTATAACTGTAGGTGTAAACAACGAAGAACAGCTTAAGCAGGCGGTTAAAGAAGCAGGCCGCTTTGACCATGAAATCTTGCTTGAAGAATTTGTACAGGGGCGTGACCTGCGGGTTATTGTGATCAACTTCAAGTTTGTCGCTGCCATTGAACGGAATCCGGCCGTGGTAACCGGAGACGGAGTGACCGATCTTGCAGGATTGATTAAAGCTAAAAATAAACAACTGCAGGAGACAACTGCCGGGGAATCGCAGATACCGGTTAACAAGGCCACCGGCGAATTGCTGGCTGAGCAGGGATATATGCTATCCGATCAACCACCGGCAGGAACTAAAATCCAGGTTTGCCGTCTGGCTAATTTCCACTCCGGTGGAACAATTACCGATGTTACCCCGCTTGTCGCAAACCAGCTGCGCTCCCTGGCTGAGCAGGCAGCCCGAACTCTAAATATTCCGGTTGTCGGGCTCGATTTTCTGGTCAACGACCTGGAAGGCGATAATTACGTAATTATTGAGGCAAACGAACGCCCCGGCCTGGCTAACCATGAACCACAGCCAACGGCGGAGCGCTTTATTGATTACCTATTCCCCGAAACAGCGACCTGTTCCGGATCTTAAACCGGAAGAGGCCGCTGTTTCTGATTATTCCTTTTGCAAATCTACAATTTGTCCGCCTGTAACCTGCTGCAGCTGATTTAAAGTAATTGGCAGGTACGAGTGGCTCGATCCGGCAGCACTGTATACCTTCTCGAAGCGTTCCATTGAACGATCAAGAAAAATGGCAATATCTTCTTCAATATCATATGGACATACCCCGCCAACTTCATAACCGGTTTTTTCGGCCACCTCGTCAGGCTTGGCTATTCTGACCTTACCGCCACCCAGCAAACTCCTGACCTTTTTATTATCAATCTTGATGTCACCTGCGGCGACAAAAAGTCCATATTTTTCCCCGGCCCGGAACAAAATCGTTTTTGCAATCTGTCCAACTTCCACTCCCAGGGCTTCCGCGGCTTCAACAGCTGTCTTTGTTGTTTGTTCATGTTCACCCGGTTCAAGATCCAGGTTAAACTGGCTGAGATATTTTTTTGCCCTCTCCAGGGCCGGTTTTTTCGACATTTACGGAACCTCCTTGATAACCGGGGCGTACCGGATTAAAGCCGGTTTAACCCCTCACTGTTCTGGTAAGCTGTAACTTCTCTTTCGGGGTAGCGCACAAACACAAGTACACCAATTAAAATAAACAGCGCTGATACTGGGCCGGTCAGCTGAATGCCAAGCGGCTGGGCTGCACTGCTGCCGAACCACTGCAGCAGCGCGCCGGTTATTAAAGTAGATAAACCCATCGCCAGCTTGAGTATAAAGCCCTGGGCTCCGAAATACATCGCCTCCCGTTTTTGCCCGGAAAGATTACTTTCCAGGTCGAAAACAGCTGCCACTATCGCATCAGGAACAATAAAGATCACTGCCAGGGGCAGGCCGGTCAGACCGAGTAAAATATAGGCGAAAGCCTCGGGCGTTAAGCCGAAGAGCGGAAACCCAAGGAAATAATAAAGCGGTAAAAGAACTAGAAAAGCAAGCAGGGCAAACATCATCATTGCTTTCAGCCCCAGCTTTTTCGATAAATAATTGACCAGGGGGAAGAAAAGCAGGGCCACTACGAAAGCAATTCCGAAATAAACCGAGGTA